>NZ_LRQV01000017.1 GCF_001567585.1 Micromonospora rosaria | reverse complement strand
GCACCCGCGCCCACCGGCCCGCATCCGCGCCCCGGCGCTCACCGCGCACCGTCCCGACCCCCGCCACCGGTGCCCCGGCCACCGGATGCGCCCGCTGCCGGGGTGTGAGAAGGGGACCCTTCTCGACCGTATGCGTTAAGAAGGGGCCCTTCCTTACACCTACATGAGGCGGAGTTGGCGGTCGCGGGGGCGGCGTACCTCGCTCTCGCCGAAGCGCTCGAACAGGCCCGGGTCGATCGCGTCGAGGAAGGGGGTGGGGGAGACGTCGCGTTCCGGGCCGTGCCGGGTGCGGCGGGCGGCGTGGCTGACGTACAGGCGGTCCTGGGCGCGGGTGAGCCCGACGAAGAAGAGCCGGCGTTCCTCGGCGACCGCGTCGTCGTCGGGGGTCGAGCCGGGCCAGCGCAGCGGCAGCAGCCCGTCCTCGGCGCCGACCAGGAAGACCACCGGGAACTCCAGGCCCTTGGCGGCGTGCAGGGTGAGCAGGGTGACCGCCTCGGCGCGCGGGTCGAGGGCGTCCACCTCGGCGCCGGTGGCCAACTGGGACAGGAACAGCGGCAGGTCGTCCCCGCAGCGGCGGGCCAGCGGGGTGAGCAGGTCGACCGCCGCGCGGACATCCTCCGGGCGGACCCCACCGGAGCCGTCCAGCGTCGGCACCGAGAAACGGTCGGCGAGCACCTGGCCGGCCAGGCGTACCCGGGCGGTCAGCGCGCCGTCGACGCCGGTGGCGTGCCGCAGTTCCCGGGCGATCGCGGCCACCCCGGGCCGGTCCCGCAGCCGGTCGTGCGAGCGCTTCTGCACCGGGATGTTGCCCCGGGAGAGGGCGTCCACGATCGGCGCGGCCTGCGCGTCGGTGCGGTACAGCACGGCGATGTCGCTGAACGACAGGCTCGTGGCGCGGCCGTCGATCCGCCCCGAGTCCAGGGACCGGTGGGAGAGCCCGCCGACCAGGTCGTCGATGGTCCGGACCAGGAAGTCGGCCTCGTCGGCGACGGAGGACGCGGCGTACCGGCCGACCAGTGGGGCCTCCGGGTCGAGCCGGGCCGGGTCCAGCCGGCGGCCCCGGACCAGCGACGACGGCGCGATGGCCTGCACCGCGGCGGCGAGGATCGGGGCCGACGACCGGTAGTTGCGGTTCAGCCGGACCAGCCGGGCGTCGGTGAAGTCCTCGGAGAAGCGCAGGAAGTACCCGACGTCGGCGCCCCGGAACGAGTAGATCGCCTGGTCCGGGTCGCCGATCGCGCAGAGGTTGCCGTCGGCGGGGCTGAGCAGCCGCAGCAACTCGTACTGCACCGGGTCGACGTCCTGGTACTCGTCGACGAAGATCCACTGCCACCGGTCCCGGTACCGCTGGGTCAGCTTCCGGTCGCCGCGCAGCAGCGCCACCGGCAGGGTGAGCAGTTCGTCCAGGTCGACCAGGTCCCGCTTGCGCAGCAGCGCGGTGTACGCGGTGTCGTCCTCGCCGGCCTCGGCCCGTGCCTCGGCGCGGTCGGCGTCGTCGGCGATCCGGAACTCGGCGGGCAGCCCGGCGGCGGTCGCGTTCTCCCGCAGGATGGTCAGGCCCAGCGAGTGGAACGTCCCGACGTAGATGTCCTCGGCGACCGGCCCGAGCAGGCCGTCGAGCCGGTGCCGCAGCTCCTCGGCGGCCCGCCGGGTGAAGGTGATCGCCAGGCAGGTCTCCGGGAACACGTTCAGCTCGGCGCAGAGGTACGCGATCCGGTGGGTCAGCGTCCGGGTCTTGCCGGTGCCGGGCCCGGCGACGATCAGCAGCGGCCCGCCCGGTGCGGAGGCGGCCACCCGCTGCATGGCGTCCAGGCGGTCCAGCAGCCCGGTGCCGACCTCCTCCATGCCGGCCAGCATCGGCTCGAACGGCTCGTGCGGCGACGGGGGCGGCGCGAGCGGCGGGGGCGGGGGCGGCGGAACGGCCTTCCGCTTCGGCTCGGCGGCCTTCGCCGCCGCCGGACGCCGGGCCTTCGCCCTCGCCGCCTGCTCGGGGGCGGTCCGCTGCGTGGGCACCGGTACGTCGAAGAGGGTCTCCGCCTGCCCGCCGCTCGCCTTCGCGCCCAGCTCGGCCGGGTCGAAGAGGGTGATCACGCCGTACTCGCCGTCGTAGCCCGGCACCCGGCGCACCTCGCCCCGGCGCAGTCGGCCGATCCCCTCGGCGAGCAGTTCCCCGCCGACCCGGCCGATCTCGTCGAGCGGCGCGGTGGTGAGGATCTCCAGCTCCGGTCCGAGCGCGGCGACCAGCTCGTTGAGCTTGCCCTCGACCTTCTTCGACTTCGGCCCGACGGCGTTCAGCTCACCGAGGATCTCGGCCAGCGGGACCAGGTGGGTGACGTCGCGGGCGTGCGCGGGACGGTACCCCTCGGGCCGGTCGGCCAGGTCCTCGACCCGGCTCAGCACCCCGACGGTGAGCGGCTTGCCGCACTCCGGGCAGCGCCCGCCGGCCGCCCGGGTCCGTTCCGGCTGCCAGTTGACCCCGCAGAGCCGGTGCCCGTCGGCGTGGTACTTGCCCTCCTCGGGGAAGAACTCGATGGTCCCGGCGAGCCCGGTGCCGGTGCGCAGCGCGTCCCGGATCGAGAAGTAGTCCCGGCCGCAGGCCAGCACGGTCGCCTCCCGGCCCAGCGCGGGCGGGGAGTGGGCGTCGGAGTTGGAGACGAGTTGGTACCCGTCGAGGCTGCCCACCCGCCAGTTCATCGCCGGGTCGGAGGAGAGGCCGGTCTCCACGGCGAAGATGTGCCCGGCGAGGTCGGCGTAGCAGTCGGCGATGGCGTCGAAGCCGGACTTCGAGCCGAGCGCGGAGAACCAGGGCGTCCAGATGTGCGCCGGCACCAGGAAGCCGTCCGGGCTGGCCTCCAGGGTGATCTCCAGCAGGTCGCGGGAGTCGAGCCCGAGGATCGGCCGGCCGTCGGAGGCGATGTTGCCGATCCGGCCCAGGGTGGTGTTGAACCGCTCCACCGCGTCCAGGTCGGGCAGGTAGATCAGGTGGTGCACCTTGCGGGTCCGGTCGTCCCGCTTGTAGATGGTGGAGATCTCCACGCTGAGCATGAACCGGACCGGGTCCGCCTCGGCCGCGTCGGCCAGCCGGGGCGGCAGCCGGCGGGCGATGTCCCGCTCCGCCTCGGGGCCCAGCCGGTACAGGCCGGGCTCGGCCGGGTGCAGGGTCTCGCGCAGGTGGTCGTACCAGGCGGGGTGGGTGAAGTCGCCGGTGCCGAGCACGCCGATGCCCTTGCGGCGGGCCCACCAGCCGAGGTTCGGCAGGGTGAGGTCCCGGCTGCACGCGCGGGAGTACTTCGAGTGGATGTGCAGGTCCGCGACGAATGAGGGGAAGCCACCGGGGGGTACGGAGCTGAACGGAGGCACGCCGCATCCTGTCACGCCCGCTCCGGTACCCGCCCGCCGCCACGCGTACCCGTGACCTCCGCAATCCCCCGGCAACCTCGACGGCCGGGGGATCGAACGGTCGAAACCGGCATTTCCGCCGCTCAGGTGGCGCGCAGCTCCACCAGCGTGATCTGCGGGTTCGCGCCGACCCGCACCGGCGGGCCCCAGAAACCGGCGCCGTTGGTCACGTAGACCTTGGTGCCGTCCACTTCGCCCAGTCCGGAGACGACCGGCTGCTCCAGCCGGACCAGCAGGTTGAACGGGACGATCTGCCCGCCGTGGGTGTGCCCGGACAGTTGCAGGTCGACGCCGAACCTGGCGGCCTCCAGGGCGGCCACCGGCTGGTGCGCCAGGAGCACCACCGGACGGTCGGTGTCCCGGTCGCCGAGTGCGGCGGCGTAGTCGGGCGGGGCGGCCACGCCGGTGCCGGCGGCGCTGACGTCGTTCACCCCGGCCAGGTCGAGCACGCCACCCCGGGCGTGGATCTCCTGCCGCTGGTTCTGGAGGACCCGCAGGCCCAACCGGTCGACCTCCTGCACCCACTCCTCGACGCCGGAGTAGTACTCGTGGTTGCCGGTGACGAAGAAGTTGCCGTACCGCGAGCGGATGTCGCGCAGCGGGGCCGCCGCCTCGCCCAACTCGGCGACCGTGCCGTCGACCAGGTCGCCGACGACCGCCACCAGGTCGGCGTCGAGCCGGTTGATCGCGGCCACCATCCGCTCGGTGTGCACCCGGCCCCGCAGCGGACCGAGGTGGATGTCGGAGACGGTGGCGATCCGCAGGCCGTCCATGCTGCGGGGGAGCTTCGCCAGCGGGATCTGCACCCGGTCCAGTTCCAGCGGGCCGAGCGCGGTGCGGACGCCGTACCCGGTGACGCCGACGGCGGTGAGCCCGGCGAAGATGGCCGCGCCCCGGGCCAGCAGCAGCCGCCGTCCCGGGTCGTGGTCCGGCGTACCGGTGCCGCCGGCCGTCGGCCCGGGGCCGCTGGCGGCCACCGGTGGCTCGCCCCCGTCGGCCGCCGCCGGGCCACCGCCGGTGGTGGCGGTCGCGGCGTCCGGGGTGCCGGCGCCGACCAGGGCCGGCTGGGGGGCCGCCGGGGGCGGCTCGGGGGTGGTGGCCGGCCCGGCGCCGGCCCGGCGGCGCAGCACCAGCCGGGCGACCAGCAGCGGCACCTCCAGCAGGACCAACAGGACCAGCAGGTAGAACATGACGGCGAGCCAGAGGTACCCGGGCCAGGCGAGCCAGTAGAAACCGCCCCGGGTACCGATCATGGTTGCCGGCACCAGCAGCGCCAGGACCAGGGCGACGACCGCGCCGATCCGTCGTACCCGGCCGGGGCGGGTGGTGTCGCGCACCAGCCGCCGCCACAGGTAGTAGTGGATCAGACCGGTGATCAGCGCGAGGGTGCCCACGAACCCCAGGACCGGTAACACGAATCCTCCCTCAGCCGCCCGCGAAGGGGGGCAGCACATCTATCGTGGCCCCGGCTGGCAGCGGTGCCTGACGATCATGACAGGCGACGCCGTCGACCAGGAAACTCGCCACCCGCAGGACGGCGGCGAGCGGTGCGCCGTGCCGCTGCGCCAGGTCCGCCGTGAGCTGCTCCAGCGAGCGCCCGGCGGGGGCGGTCTCCTCGCTGCGGCCGGCGGCGGCGCGGGCCCCGGCGAAGTACCGGACGGTGAGCTGCACCGTCAACCTCCGATCGCCGACATCGGTCGGGCGGGTTGCAGGAAGGTCGGATCGTCGATGCCGTGTCCGGCGCGCTTGCCCCACGTCGCGGCCCGCCAGCGCCGGGCCAGTTCCGCGTCGTCCGCCCCGGACCGCAGGGCACCCCGCAGGTCCGTCTCCTCGGTGGCGAACAGGCAGGCGCGGACCTGACCGTCGGCGGTGAGCCGGGTCCGGTCGCAGTCGCCGCAGAACGGCCGGGTGACGGTGCCGATCACCCCGACCCGGGCCGGCCCGCCGTCGACCAGCCAGGTCTCGGCCGGGGCGGCCCCGCGCTCGGCCGGGTCCGGGCGCAGGTCGAACGCGGCACCCAGGGCGGCGAGGATCTCCTCGGCGGTCACCATCGCGCTGCGGTCCCAGCCGTGCTGGGCGTCCAACGGCATCTGCTCGATGAACCGCAGTTCGTACCCGTGCGCCAGGGCGAACCGGAGCAGCGCGGGAGCCTCGTCCTCGTTGATCCCCCGCATCAGCACCGAGTTGACCTTGACCGGGGTGAGTCCGGCCGCCGCCGCGCCGGCCAGCCCGGCCAGGACGGCACCGAGCCGGTCCCGGCGGGTGAGCCGGTGGAACCGGTCGGCGTCGAGGGTGTCCAGGGACACGTTCACCCGGTCCAGCCCGGCGGCGCGCAGCGCCGGGGCCAGCCGGTCCAGCCCGATGCCGTTGGTGGTCAGCGACAGCCGGGGCCGGGGGCGCAGGGCGCTCGCCGCGCGCACGATGTCGACCAGCCCGGGACGGATCAGCGGCTCCCCGCCGGTGAACCGCACCTCGGTCACGCCGAGCCGCTCGACGGCGACCCGGAGCAGCCGGCCGATCTCGGCGTCGGTGAGCAGGTCGGGGCCGGCCAGCCAGGGCAGGCCCTCCGCGGGCATGCAGTACGTGCAGCGCAGGTTGCACTTGTCCGTCAGCGAGACCCGCAGGTCGCGGGCGATCCGGCCGTACCGGTCGACGAGAGCCCCGGCGAGTGGCTGGACGGCGGTCATGGGTCGACCGTAGCGCGTCCACCACCGCGCAGAGCGGCGCGGGCGGCGCGGTCCACCGCGTCCCGGTACGCCGCGCCGAACAGGGCGGTGTGCACCAGCAGCAGGTGCAGTTGGTGCAGCGGTACGCGCTCCCGCCACCCGTCGGCCAGCGGCCACCGCGCCTGGTACGCGGCCAGGATCCGGTCACCGTACGGTGCTCCGCCGAAGAGCGCGAGCTGGGCCAGGTCGGTCTCCCGGTGCCCGCCGTGCGCGGCCGGGTCCACCAGCCGGACCCGCCCGTCGGCGCCCCAGAGCAGGTTCCCCGGCCACAGGTCGCCGTGGATCCGCGCGGGCGGCTCGTCGCCGCCGTACTCGTCGATCCGGTCGACCAGCCGCTCGACCAGCGCGGTCTCCGCCGGGGTGAGCGCGCCGTTGTCGACCGACGGGCGCAGGTACGGCAGGAGCCGGCGGTCGGCGAACCACCGTGGCCACGGCCCCGGCTCGGGGGTGTTGTCCTGGGGCAGCGCCCCGATGAAGCCGGGCCACGGCGCGCCGAAGGTCACCGCCCCGGCCCGGTGCAGGTCGGCCAGCTCCCGGCCGAACCGCTCGGCCGCCGCCGGGGTCGGCTCCCCGGTCTCCACCCAGTCCAGCGCCAGCAGCTCCGGCAGGGCCACGACCACCTCCGGTACGGCCACCGCGTCGGCCTCCCGCAGCCAGCGCAGCCCGGCCGCCTCGGTGGCGAAGAAGCCCTCGGGGACCGGCCGGCCGGCCCGCTCGGGCCAGGACTTCGTGAAGACCGAGTGGCCGTCGTCGAGGGTGAGCCGGGCCGCCGTGCAGATGTCCCCGCCGGAGACCGGGGTCTCCCGGATCCGCTGGTGGGTCAGGAACGTCGGCAACTGGGTCGGATGCGCCCGCAGGTAGGCCAGATCCATGAGCGCACGGTAGCCGCTGCCGGCCGCCGACGGGGGGGCGACCAGGCCCCGACCCGGTTGCACAGCCTGCAACTTTCCGCCGACCAGGGACGATACGCTGCGTAACTGTGGATAAGCCGCGTGTCGTCCACAGGGGTCGTCCGGGGACGACGCCGCGACGCAGGCTGCCCGCATGACCCCGATCGACCGACCCCGGCTCGCCGTCCGCTGCCCCGCCGACCTCATCGCCGCCGTGCCGTACCTGCTCGGCTTCCATCCCACCGACAGCGTGGTGGTGGTCGCCCTCCGGGGCCGGCAGATCGTCTTCGCCGCCCGCGCGGACCTGCCCGACCGGGACGCCGACCCGCACCACAACGCCCGGCACCTCGTCGACGTGGTCGGCCGGCAGGGCGCGGAGGCGGCCACCGTGCTCGGGTACGGCCCGCCCGCCCGGGTCACGGGCGCGGTCGACGCGGTCCGCGCCGCGCTCGACGGGCGGGGCCTGCTCCTGCTGGACGCCCTGCGGGTGGCGGACGGGCGCTACTGGTCGTACCTGTGCACCCAACCCGGCTGCTGTCCCCCCGACGGCACCCCGTACGACCCGCAGGCCAGCGAGGTCAGCGCGGCGGCGGTCTTCGCCGGCCAGGTCGCCCTCCCCGACCGGGCCGCCCTCGTCGCCCGGGTGGCGGCGGTCGGCGACCCGGACCGCGCGGCGATGCGGCGGGCCACCGACCGGGCTGAGGAACGGCTCGTCGCGTTGGTGGCGGCGGAACCGGAGGCGGGCGGGCGCGGCGGCCGGTCGGTCCGGGCGGCCGGTCGGGCGGCGGTCCGCGCCGCGTTCCGTAGCCAGCGCCGGAGCGTACGGCTGACCGACGACGAGGTGGCCTGGCTCAGCCTGCTCCTGACCCACCTCCCGGTCCGCGACCACGCCTGGGAACGGACCGACGGGCGGGAGGCGGACATCGACCTCTGGACGGACGTGCTGCGTCGGGCCGAGCCGGAGTTGAGCGCCGCCCCCGCCAGCCTGCTCGCCTTCGCCGCCTGGCGGGCCGGGCAGGGCGCGCTGGCTGCGGTGACCCTGGAACGCGCCCTGGCCGAGCACCCCGACTACTCGCTGGCCCTCCTGCTGGACGACCTGCTCCGGCGCGGGGTGCCCCCGTCCGAGCTGGACGGCTGGCCGGCGGTGGAGGCCCCCGTCACCCCGGGCGTGCTCCGCCAGCGCCGCCGCCGACCCCGTCGGCGCTGACCCGAGGCCGTCCCGGCATTGCCGCGGCCGGCTGGAAAGCGGCACCCGCGGATGCTTCCGCCCGGCATCACGCACAGGCGGGGCGCTTCGTGGCATGGCGGGCGTCTGCCCGCCAGGGAACGGCGCGACGCTCAGGCGCGCCCGGCGGTGCCGCCGACGAATGCCTGCCACGCGCCGGGTGCGAACGCCAGCGCTGGGCCGGTCGGGTCCTTCGAGTCGCGGACGGCGACCATGCCGGGAAGGTTGTCGGCGACCTCGACACAGTTGCCGCCGCTGGTGCCGCTTCGAGTGCTCTTCCGCCACCGGGCACCGGTCAGGTCCATTGGCTCGCCACTCCCTTGATCAGCTCTAGGGATTGCCGCCGCGACAGCGACTCGCTACGGACGTTCCCCCACCGCTCAAAGAGCGTATCCATGTCATCCGGCTGGTCAACGACGACGTTCCGCCGGCCGGCCCCGCCGCGTCAGCGTCGCCCACATCCCCGGCGCCCGCACCTTCCGAGCGTAGGGGCTGTTCACCCAGTGTGGTTGTCAGGACACCGGCGACGGGGGTCCGGCGGGACGGTAGGGGATGGTTGTCCCCAGGGCGCCGGATTCGATGCCCGTCGCGGTGTCCACGAGGGGTCGTCCCGGGGCCTTCCGACTCCTCCCAGAGAGCGGGGCGACCCATCCCACCACCAACCGCCCGGAGGGGACTCATGCGTATCCGATTCTGGCGTCGCCGCCGCGCCTGCCCCCTCGCGGCGTGGTCCCGGTGCCCGCCGCGAACCAACGGACCACCCGCCACGACCGCCCCGGTCCGGTCGGGCGACTCACGCCGGGCCAGGCCGCACGGTCCGAGCCGCCCGCCAGGGGTACCCGGTGATCAGGGACATCGACCACGTCGCCGCCGGTCCGGCGTGGCGCTGCCCGACCGACGGCGACCCGTGGCCCTGCCCGCCGTTCCTGGCTGACCCGCGCCCACGATCCCGCCGGGGGCTGACCCGGCCCCGTGATCACCCGCCCCGGCTCGTCCCCGACGGGCCCGTCCCCACTGCATGGGTCGTCGGCCTGACGGCCCGACAGGTGTGAATCGTTGAGGACATCAGCTCGACAGGCGCTGAAAGGTGGACCGCCCCGGACAGCGACGAGAGGAACGCCACCCGTCGGTGGCCCGGCTGTGGGTCGAAGGATGTACGGGCAGATCGTCTCCCGCGACGACCTGCTGCGTCGGGGCCGCGCTGACACTGGATGTATGACCACCACCCGGGAGCGTGTCGGGTGAGCGCCGGGCTGCTGTTGTCGCTCGCCGGGCTCGCGCTGATCGACAGCACCAGTATCGGGACCCTGTTCATCCCGATCTGGCTGCTGATGGCACCTGGCCGGATCAACGTCCGGCGGATCCTGGCGTACCTGGGCACCATCGCCGTCTTCTACTTCGTGGTGGGGGTGCTGCTCGCCGTCGGCGGCACCCGGATCGCCAGCGCCCTCGACGGGACGCTGGACAGCCGCCCGGTGCTCTGGACGCAGTTGGCGCTCGGGGTGGGCCTGTTCGCGCTGAGCTTCCGGTACGACGGCAAGCGACGTAAGGCCGGCGGCGGGGTGCTGCGCTGGCGGGACCGGGCCACCAGCGGGGACTCGTCGGTCCGCTGGCTGGTCGGGCTGGCGCTGCTGGCCGCGCTGGCCGAGGTGGCGACGATGCTGCCGTACCTGGCGGCCGTTGGCCTGATGACCACGGCGGAGCTGCCCGCCGCCACCACGGCGGCCCTGCTCGGCGGGTACTGCCTGGTGATGGTGCTGCCGGCGGTGGTGCTGCTCGGCGCGCGGCTCGCCGTGCCGAGGCTGATCGAGCCGCTGCTGGCCCGGCTGAACGAGTGGATCACGAAGCATGCCGGCGGCACGCTGGGCTGGATCCTCGGTATCGCGGGGTTCCTGCTCGCCCGCGACGCCGCCATCCGGCTCTGGCCCGGCGTGATCGGCGGCTGACCCGCGCCGGGCACCGGTAGGCCGGTCAGCCCGGGTCCCGGAGGGGCACCGGCACGCGGGTCAGACGGTGACCCGGTGCGGGGCGGCGTAGACGTTCATGGTCCGGCCCCGGAGGAAGCCGACCAGGGTCAGGCCGGCCTCCTCGGCCAGGTCGACGGCGAGGCTGCTCGGCGCGGAGACCGCCGCGAGCAGCGGTACCCCGGCCATCCAGGCCTTCTGGGTCAGCTCGAAACTGGCCCGGCCGGAGACCAGCAGCAGGTGCCCGGCCAGCGGCAGCCGCCCCGCGCGCACCGCCCAGCCGATCACCTTGTCCACCGCGTTGTGCCGGCCGACGTCCTCCCGGAGCACCACCTGCTCCCCCTCGGCGGTGAACAGGCCGGCGGCGTGCAGGCCGCCGGTGCGGTCGAAGACCCGCTGCGCGGCCCGGAGCCGGTCCGGCAGGGCGGCCAGCACCTCCGCCGGCACGGTCAGCGGGTCGTCGGCCACGGCGAAGACCGACCGGGTGCGTACCGCGTCGATGCTCGCCTTCCCGCACACCCCGCAGGAACTGGTGGTGTAGAAGTTCCGCGCCGGGTCGGCGACCGGCTCGGGTACGCCGGGGGCGAGCACCACGTCCACCACGTTGTACGTGTTGGGGGTCTGGTCGCCAGCGCAGAGCTGGGCGGTCAGCACGTCGTCCGCCGACCGGATCAGCCCCTCGGTGAGCAGGAAACCGACCGCCAGGTCCAGGTCGTCGCCGGGGGTCCGCATGGTCACCGCGAGCGGGCGGCGTCGACCCGGCCCGGCCGGTCCGACCCGGATCTCCAGTGGTTCCTCGACGGAGATGCTGTCGGGTCGCCGGACCGAGACGGGGCCGCCCGTCGCGTCGAGGTCGATCCGGACCGTCCGGCGGCGGTCGGTGGCACGTCCCATCCCGCCATCCTGCCCGAACCGGGTGACGCCGCCCTCCGGACCGCTACCGTGGCCCGCGTGAGCGTGGCTACGGCGTCGTCGACGGCGCGTTCGGGGTACGCGGCGGTGGTGCTCGCCGGCGGCGCGGCCCGCCGGATGGGCGGCGTGGACAAGCCGGGCGTACCGGTGGGCGGGCGGCCCCTGCGCGACCGGGTGCTGGCGGCGGTGGCCGACGCCACCCCCCGCGTCCTCGTCGGCCCGCCCCCACCCGACATCGACCCCTCCGCTCCCGACACCGGGCTGTCCGCCCCCGATACCGGGCCGCTCGCCGGGGTGTGGGTGACCCGGGAGGAGCCGGCCGGCGGGGGCCCGGTCGCCGCCGCCTCGGCCGGACTGGCGCTGCTCGGCGCCGACGTCCCCGTGGTCGCCCTGCTCGCCGCCGACCTGCCGTTCCTCACCCCGGACGCGGTGACGGCGCTGCGGCGCGGGCTGGCCGACGGTACGGCCGACGGGGTCTGCTACCGCGACGCCGGTGGACGCCGGCAGTCGCTCTGCGGGGTGTGGCGGGTGCCGGCGCTGCGCGCCGCCCTGGACCGGCTGGCCGGGGAGCGGGGCGGGAGCCTCGCCGGGGCGTCGGTCCGGACCCTGCTGGCCGGCCTGACCGTGGTGGACCTGCCCTGGGCCGGTACCGGGCCGCCGCCCTGGTTCGACTGCGACACTGACGAAGACGTACGGCGGGCGGAGGAGTGGGCACGATGACGGTGATGGACGACTGGGTCACGGCGGCCTGCGCCGAACTGGGTCTCGACCCGGCCGAGGTGCCGGTCCCCGCCGTGCTGGACCTGGCCCGGGACGTGGCCCACCAGGTGCTGCGCCCGGGTGCCCCGGTCACCGCGTACCTGCTGGGGGTCGCGGTCGGGCGGGGGGCGGACCCCGCCGCGACCGCCGCCCGGCTCAGCGCCCTGGCCGGCACCTGGCCGGTGGAGCTGGGCGGCGACCGCCCGGCCTGACCCCGGCGCTGTCCGATCCCGGTCGCGGCTGATCCGTCCGCGTGCGCCGTGGGTAGGGTGACCTTGACGGACGGAGGCGATCATGACGGCAGACCACCCCTCAGCGCCGGCGGACCCCTCCGGCGGCGCCCCGACGGAACACGGCGGCACGCCGGAGCACCACGAGTCGGTCCTGCTCGACGAGCCCACCACGGCCGACCTGCGGGCCAAGGTGACCCAGGCCTGGCAGGAGTTCGCCCGCGCGTTCGCCGAACGGTTGCGGGACCTGCCCGCCGGCACGCACATCGAGCTGACCCTCGACCCGACCGCCTCCGGCACCGGCGACGCCGTGTACTCGATCAGCGTCGACCTCGACACCGACGGCCGGATCTCGGCGCGGGCGGTCGGCAACGCCACGCTCCCGACGGGGTACCGGCTGGACCGGGCGGCCGTGGCGGACATGGTCGCCCTCGGCTGGTCGCCGCCCGGCGTGGTGGAGGGCTCGGGCGAGGACTTCGGGCTGGCGGCCACCAGCGCGGAGGCGAGCAAGCTCGCCGCCCTGCTCTCCCGCACGCTGCGGGACGTCTACGGTGCCCCGCACCCGGCCTTCCTCGTCTACCTGGTGCACGACAGCGCGGGCAAGCCGGTCCCGGTGGAGCCGCTGGGCACGGCCCGCAGCGAGTTCGGCCCGGACCGCGACGTGGAGGCCGACCTCGACGAGGCGCTGGCCGCCGCCGCGGCCCCCGGCGCGACCGTCGACAAGGACGTGCTCGCCCTCGACGAGCGGGTCCGCACCGTCGTCTCGACGATGCTGAAGTCCACCGCCGACCAGTTGCAGGTCGACCAGGACGGGGACATCAACATCCGGGCCGGGTCGGCGATGGTCTTCGTCCGGGTCCGGGACAACCCTCCCCTGGTCGACGTCTTCTCCCCGGTGCTCACCCAGGTCGAGCCGACCGAGCGGCTGTACGTCAAGCTCTCCGAGCTGACCAACCGGATGCCGATCGGCCGGCTCTACTGCGCCGACGACACGGTCTGGGCGTCCATCCCGGTCTTCGGCCGGGACTTCCAGCCCACCCACCTCATGCTGGCCGTGCAGGTGATGACGGGGCTCGCCGACGAACTGGACGACCGGCTGCATGGCGAGTTCGGCGGGAAGCGGTTCTTCGGCGAGGGCGACAAGCCCGGCAAGCGCGACGAGGGCGAGCCCCGCACCGGCATGTACCTCTGAGCCGTCCCGGTCACCGGCCGGTCCCACCCGCACCGCCGGGACGGGGTCAGCCGGTGGCCGGTCCCACTCCCGGGGACTCGACCAGCCGGGACAGCACGATCGTGCTCCGTGTCGAGGTCACGAAGGGTTCCGCGCGTAGCCGTTCCAGCGCCGCCTCCAGGTGGGAGATGTCGGCGGCCCGCAGGTGCACCAGCGCGTCCGCCTCGCCCGAGACGGTGTACGCCCCGACCACCTCCGGGTGCCGGCGGGTGGCCGCGCTGAGTTGGCCCGGAGTGGTCCGGCCGGCGCAGAACAACTCGACGAACGCCTCCGTGGTCCAGCCGACCGCCGCCGGGTCGACCACCGCCGTGAACCCCCGGATCACCCCGGCCGAGCGGAGCCGGTCGACCCGGCGCTTCACCGCCGGTGCGGAGAGTGACACCCGGGTACCGATGTCCGCGTACGACGCGCGCGCGTCGGCGACGAGCAACGCAATGATCTGCTGGTCTACCGCATCTATCTGCAACGTTCCGCCTTCGGCAAGCAATGTTCGTGGCTGTTCCTAAAGTTGTACGCTACCTACGCTTGGTGACCGTGGAGCAGCAGCGAGTCGCGCGAAAGCGGACATACCTCATGTGCTCGCCCGCGCACTTCGCGGTCGAGTACGCGATCAACCCGTGGATGGACCCGGCGACCCCGGTCGATCCGGAACTCGCCGTGAAGCAGTGGGACGGACTGCGCGAGACCCTGATCGGTCTCGGACACGAGGTGCACCTGCTCGATCCCGAGCCGGGCCTGCCGGACATGGTCTTCGCGGCCAACGGCGCGGTCACCGTGGACGGCACGGCGTACGGTGCCCGGTTCCGCCACGAGCAGCGCAGCGCCGAGGCCGCCGCGCACCGGAGCTGGTACGAGGCACGGGGCTGGCGGTTCGTCGCCCCGGTACGGACCAACGAGGGGGAGGGCGACTTCGCGTACCTGCCGGAGGCCCACGGCGGCCTGCTCCTCGCCGGGTACGGCTTCCGGACCGAGCTGCCGGCGCACGCCGAGGCGCAGGAGGCGCTCGGTCGGCCGGTGGTGTCGTTGCACCTGGTCGACCCGCGCTTCTACCACCTGGACGTGGCGCTCGCCGCGCTCGACGACGCGAACGTCGTCTACTTTCCCGGCGCCTTCTCGGTGGCCAGCCAGCGGGTGCTCGCCCAGCTCTTCCCGGACGCGGTGCTCGCCGCCGACGAGGACGCGCTGGCGTTCGGGCTCAACCTGGTCAGCGACGGTCGCCACGTGGTGCTCGCCAGCGAGGCGACCCGGCTCGCCGGCACGCTCCGCGCCGCCGGGTACCAGCCGGTGCCGGTGGAGCTGGCCGAGCTGCGCAAGGGCGGCGGCAGCGTGAAGTGCTGCGTCGCCGAACTGCGCCCCTGACCGACCCGCCGCCCGGCGACCACCGCACCGACCGGCCCGCCGCCGGTGGGGCACCGCACCGGCCGGGCGGCTCAGCCCAGCGTGGCCAGCTCGTTGATCAGGACGTTGGAGAGCACCTCGCCGTCGCGCTGGACCTTGCGCAGGTACCACCGCTGCTGCGGGGTACGCGACTGGTTGAACTGCCACGCCCCGCGCGGGCTGTCGATCTGGCCGATCCGGCCGAGCGCCAGGTTGACCTCCTGCGCGGTCGGCGTGTCACCGGCGAGCCGGATCGCGGCGTCGAGCACCTGCGCCGCGTCGTACGAGGCCATCGCGTAGGTGGTCGGCGAGGTGTTGTGCGTCTTGCGGTACACGGAGGCGAACTGCCGGTTGGCGGTGTTGTTCAGGTCGGCCGAGTAGTTCAGCGCGGTCATGATCCCGGCTGCCTCCGGCTCCCGGACCTCGCCGAGCACGGTGCCCTCGGTGAGGAACCCGGGAGCGTACACCTGGCCCCGGTAGCCGGCCCGCCGTAGCTGCTTGATGAACTGCACGGCAGCCTGGCCGTCGAAGAAGCAGAAGACGGCGTCCGGGTCGCGGTCCAGCGCCCGCTGGATGTCGGCGGTGTACGCGCTGTCGCCGGGGTTGGTGGCGGCGTCGGTCCAGACGACCGGGTCGGCGATGCGGGGGTCGTCCGCGCCGAAGCCGTTGCGGAAGCCCTCGACCACGTCCCGGCTGCCGACGCTCTCCGGCGCGATCACGGCGACCCGGCTGTTCGTCGGGAGCTGCTGGCGCAGGTACGACCCCATCGCCTCGCCCGGCTCGTTCAGCACGTACGAGGTCCGCCAGATGTAGACCACGCTCTGCAGGGTGGCGGGCGAGGCGTTGGAGCCGATCAGCGGCACCCGGGCCTGCTCGACGGCGTCCCGGATGGCGACCATGACCGCCGAGTTGACCACCCCGGTGAGCGCGAGCACGTTCTGCTTGAGCAGGCCGTCGACCGCCGCCTGACCGGTGCGGGCGTTCTCGCCCTCGTCGGCGGTGACCAACTCGACCGGGTGCCCGCCGAGCCGTCCCCCGTTGAGGTCGAGGTAGAGCTGGAAGCCGTTGACGATCTCGGTGCCGATGGGCTTGAGCGCCCCGGTCGTCGGCGCGACGAGACCGATCCGTACAGGTGTCCCGCTGGCTGTCGGGGCATCGTCGTCATCCGATCCGCACCCCGCGACCAGCCCGGCGGCGCCGAGCCCGGCCAGCAGTTGCAGGGCCCGCCTACGGTTCATCTCCGACACCAGCGTCCTTCCCGGTAGGGGGCTGGGCCGAACCGCCGCCCCTCGGCGTTCTACCTGCTCGGTCATGCTCCGTCAATCATTGTGCAGGGACCGTAACGCGCTGGTCACGTGGGGCCAGTGCGGTGACTCCGGATCGATGAGCCCGAAATGCTCGCATCGAGGCAGCTCAACGAAGGTGACGGTCGATCCGGCGGCGGTCGCCGCGGCCACGTAGCCCCGGCTCAGCTCCACCGGCACCTGCTGGTCCAGGGTGCCGTGCAGCACCACCGTGCGGGTCCGCAGCGGCAGCCGGGTGAGCGGGTCGGCGGCGGCGTACCGGTCGGGCACGTCCGCCGGGCCACCGCCGAGCAGCGCGGCCACCGCGCCGCCGTCCAGGTCCCGCCGGTACGCCTCGGCGAGGTCCGCCACCGGGGCCAGCGCCAGCACCCCGCCGACGGTGGCCGGGGCGTGCGCCGCCGCGTACAGGGCCAGGTGTCCGCCCGCCGAGTGGCCGACCAGGACCGGCGGGTCGGCGGTCACCCGGCCCGGCAGCGCCCCGGCCGCCAGCGCGGGCAGCGCCGCGACCCCGGTGACGACGTCGGACAGGGTGCCCGGCCAGCCGCCCCCGGGCTGGCCGGTCCGCCGGTACTCCAGTTGGGCCACCGGATGACCCAGGTCCGCCAGGGCCGCCGCGAGCGGCCCGGTGTGGGTCCGGTCGTACTCCGCCCGCCAGAAGCCGCCGTGCACCACCACGACCAGCCGGCGGGCCGGCCCGGCGCCGCCCGGCCGCCGCAGGTCGGCGACCTGGTCCGGCTGCTCGCCGTAACGGACGGTGACGTCCGGCGGCGGGCTGGGCCGGCTGAGCACGGCCCGCGGGTCGGTGGTCATGGCCGCGACGGTAGCGCGCCCACCTGTGCGGCTACCGCCGGGTAGCCCCTGGTCTCGGCGGGCGGCCCCGGGTGGGCCCGGGAACGGTCCCGGTGGGCGGGGCCGGGTGGGCCCGGGAACGGTCCCGGTGGGCGGGGCCGGTCGGCCGCGCGCACCGGCGCGTCGGGCGGGGTCGGCGGGGTGGGAACCGGTCCCGGCGAGCGGGCCCGGCGGGGCCTGGGTCAAGATGGGTGCCATGACGCAAGCGCGCTCCGCTGGACAGGAAGACGAGCCGGGCCGCGACGGTGCCGGCGTGCCCGGCACGGTGGTGGTGGTCGGCCCGGACGGGCGGCCGGTCGGCACCGTGCAGACCGACGAGGCGCAGGCGGGCGAGGACCCCGCGCGCCTGGTCGAGCAGCCGGCCAAGGTGATGCGGATCGGCAGCATGATCAAACAGCTGCTGGAGGAGGTCAAGGCCGCGCCGCTGGACGACGCCAGCCGCAACCGGATGCGGGAGATCCACGAGCGGTCGATCGTCGAGCTGAAGGAGGGCCTCGCGCCCGAGCTGCGGGAGGAGCTGGAGCGGATCTCCCTGCCCTTCGCCGAGGAGCAGCCCCCCAGCGAGGGCGAGCTGCGGATCGCCCACGCCCAGCTCGTCGGCTGGCTGGAGGGCCTGTTCCACGGCATCCAGGCCGCCCTGGTGGCCCAGCAGATGGCCGCCCGGGTGCAGTTGGAGCAGATGCGCTCCGGCCAGCGGGCGCTGCCCAGCGGCCCCGGCGGGATCGTGCCGGGGATGCCGGGCGTGGGCGGCCAGCCCGGCGGCGAGGGGCACAGCACCGGTCAGTACCTCTGACCAGCGGCCGGCCCCGGCCGGGTCAGCCGGCCGGGTCGGCCCCGTCGAGCCCGAACACCTTCGCCAGGTACGTGGCCACGCCGTCCTCGGAGTTCGCCGAGGTCACCTCGTCGGCGATCGCGAGGACGGCGGGGTGCGCGTTCGCCACCGCCACCGCCCGGCCCGCCCAGGTCAGCATCGGCACGTCGTTGGGCATGTCCCCGAAGGCGAGCACGTCCCGGGCGGCGATGCCGTCCCGGTCGCAGTACCAGGCCAGCCCGGCGGCCTTGGTCACGCCGGCGGCGGAGATCTCCACCAGCCCGCCGTACGAGGAGTGGGTCGCCTCGGCCAGCCCCTGCAACGCCCCGGCCACCACCTCGACGAAGACGTCCGGGTCCTGCTCACCGGCGCGGGCCAGCAGCTTCACCGCCGGTACGGAGTGCAGGTCCTCCGGCGACTCGACGGCCCGGATGGCGTCCAGGTCGGCGTCCCAGCGCAGCGGGTAGTGCGTCTCGTGGCGCATCTGCCGGCTGTCGGCCACCTCCACCGCGAAGCTCACCCCCGGCACCGCGGCCCGGAGCCGGCGGGCCACCTCGGCGAGCAGGTCCGGGGCGAGCGGGTCGGCCCGGAGCACCTCGTCGGTGGTCGGGTCGTACACCACCGCGCCGTTGGCGCAGATCGCCGGCAGCGGCTCGGGGAGCTGGTCGTACACCAGTTGCAGCCAGCGGATCGGACGGCCGGTGACCAGCACCACCGGCGTGCCCTCCGCGCGGAGGCGGACCAGCAGGTCGGCGGTACGGCGGCTGATCGTCCGGTCGTCGGTGAGCAGGGTGCCGTCGAGGTCGGTGGCGACGAGGCGGGGTCGGTCTCCCATCACCGGCAGCGTAGTCGTCAGCGGGAGAGCAGCCGGTCGAGGTACACCGCCACCCCGTCGTCGTCGTTGCGCAGGGTCACCTCGTCGGCGGCGGCCCGGACCATCGGGTGGGCGTTGGCGACCGCCACCCGGGCCCAGCCGGCCCACTCGAACATCGGCAGGTCGTTGGGCATGTCCCCGAAGACCAGCACGTCGGCCGGGTCGACGCCGAGCGTCTGCGCCACCACGGTCAGCCCGGTGGCCTTGTCGGTCGCCGGCGGGCAGATCTCGACGAAGCCGAGCCCGGCCTGGGTGAGGGTGGCCACCTGCGGCGGCACGATCCGCCGCGCGGTCGCCAGCAGGTCGTCGACGTGGTGGTCGGCGGTCCGGACGAACGCCTTGATCACGTCCCCGGCCAGGCACTCGGCCCGGGTCCGGGCCTCGAACCGGTCCTGGTACGGCCAGCTCGGGTGGTAGTCGCCCCAGAGCGGGGCGTCGTGGTGGTCCAGCGCCTCGACCATCACGGTCAGCGGGCCGACCTCGGCCTCCAGGTCGGTCAGCAACCGGGCCAGCACGTCGGCCGGGAGCCGGACGTCGCGCAGCACCACCGGACCGGCGGGGTCGCTCTGGTCGACCACCCGGCCGCCGCCCGCCAGCACCAGGAAGTCCGCCGCGCGGATGTCGTTGCGGGTCAACTCGGTCAACCGGGGACCCCGGCCGGTCGCGCCGACCACCGGGATACCGGCGGCCCGCACCCGGTCCAGCACCCCGTGCGTGTACGCGGAGACGGTGTCGTCGCTGCGGACCAGCGTCCCGTCGAGGTCGGTGGCGATCAGTTTGGGCAGTCCCGGGCGGGTCATCGTTCCTCCTTCGCCCGCCGCCGTCGTGCCGGCCGCCTGGTGGGCCGGTTGCTGCTGGACCCACGACGGCGGGCAGCAACCGTACCTCGGAAAACCGGTCGCAACCACGGCTTCCGCGCTAATCGGGCACCAACCCGGGGCGGACACCGGGTGACGTCGCCGTGCCGGGCCCGCCACCCCTGGGCGGGCGGGTCAGGCCGGCGGTTCCGGGCGGGCGAACGGCACGGTCGGCTGGACGGTGAGGTCGGCCGGCGCGGGCAGGTCGTCCTCGTCCGCCGCCCGCCGGTCCCGGCGGCCCCGCCGCCAGCCGGCGAACCCGGCCGGCGGGTCGTCGCCGTGCTCCGGCCGCCCGGCGGGACCGTCGGTCGCCGGGTCGTCCCCGCCGTCGGTCGCGTCGTCCGCCCGCCCGCCGGTGGTCGCCGGACGCCGACCGGAGCCGCTGAGCTGGAGCGCCCCGGCGAGGAAGAGACACCCGACGAAGGCCATCACCAGCCCCCGGCCGTACTCGACCTCGAAGCCGTCCTCCGGGGAGTAGAACAGGGTGCGCTGGCCCGGGTCGTCGAGGGCGAACGCGGTGGCGACCAGCAGCGCCAGCAGCGCCGCCGCGAGGGCCAGGCCGGCCGTGCGGGCGTTGCGCCGGACGCTCGGGGTGCCGCCCAGCGCGAGCGCCACCACACCGCTCAACGCGAGCAGCCCGACCAGGTACCCGACCCCGAAGCCGCCGACCTCGGAGACGTTGCCCGGGATCCGCAGCGCGGTGTTGCCCTCGGGGCCGCTGTTCGGCACGGTCATCACCAGCCACTCGCCGACCAGTGAGGCCACCGCGGCCACCGCCCCCAGCCCGGCCAGCACCGGCGGGAGCCGCCGGTCCCGACCCAGGTCGGACAGGGTACGGCCGATCCGGCCGGCCGGCCGTTCCGCCGTCGGCCCCCACTCCAGGACGGCCGGGCCGTCGGCGCGGTCCTCCTGCTGCCGTGGGATGGCGATCTCCTGCTGTCGTGGGATGGGGAGATCCTGGGACATCGGCCATCCTTCCGCCTGCGGGCGCCGGAACCGTCGGGAGATCCCGGCCGTCGGTCGGTCCGGACCGCGCGTCGCCCCGGTCGTCGTCCGTCCGGGCACCGCGTCGGCCCGAGGCGAATCATGACACAGACACTGGTCGTCGACCCGATAGCACGCGGGCTGGTCGCCGGGCGGCCCGGCTTCGGTTAGCGTCAGGGCATGCCTATTCGTACCGCTTCCGCACGCTGGCAGGGCACCCTCACCGAGGGGTCCGGCACGGTCCGTACCGGTAAGGGCGGCTTCGCCGGGAACTACTCTTTCAAGTCCCGTTTCGAGGAGGGGGAGGGGACCAACCCCGAGGAGCTGATCGGCGCCGCGCACGCCGGCTGCTTCTCGATGGCCCTGTCCAAGCTGCTGGCCGACGCCGGCTCGCCGGCCACCTCCGTCGAGACCACCGCCAAGGTTCACCTGGACAAGACGGACGCCGGGATGACCGTGACCCGGATCGACCTGGAGACCGTCGGCGAGGTGCCGGGCATCGACGAGGCGCAGTTCACCAAGCTGGCCGAGGGCGCCAAGGAGAACTGCCCGATCTCGCGGCTGCTGTCGCCGGGCGCGCAGATCAGTCTCACCGCCCGCCTCGCCTCCTGACGATCCACCCGCACGTGCCGTGCCCGCCGGCCCCGCCGTACCCGGACGGGGCCGGCGGGTGCCGCGGGCGGTGCTGCGTGCGCTGAAGCCGGCGCGCGCGTCGGGCAGAATGGTGGCGTGCCGGTCGAGATGAGCCGAGAGCGTTTCGAGGTACTGGTCGGCGAGGCGCTCGACGAGGTGCCCGAGGAACTGCTCGGCCTGATGAGCAACGTGGTGATCCTGGTCGAGGAGGACTCGCCCCCCGGTGAGCCGGAGCTGCTCGGGCTCTACGAGGGGCACGCGCTCACCAGCCGGGGCTGGGACTACTCCGGGGTGCTGCCGGACCGGATCTTCATCTACCGCCGGCCGATCCTGCGGATCTGCGACACCGAGGACGACGTCGTGGACGAGGTGGCGGTGACCGTGGTGCACGAGATCGCCCACCACTTCGGCATCGACGACGACCGGCTGCACGACCTGGGCTGGGCCTGACCGCCGCCGCCCGCCCGTCTGCCCCCGCCCCCTGCCACCTGCCTCCCGGCCCTCGTCCGGCGGCCGGCGGCCCGGTGGGTCCGCCCGCGAGGGCGGCCTTGCGATGCTGCCCTACCGTCGCGGGCAGGTACGCGAATCAGGAGGCACCCCCACCATGCGTAGCGAGCTGTTCTCCGCGGAGAACCTGGAGAAGGAGTCCGCCCAGCCCGGCATGCGGCTGCAGAACTCCAAGATGTTGAAGATCCGGCTCAACGGGGAGGCGATGGCCCGGGTCGGGTCGATGGTCGCCTACCAGGGGCACGTGCAGTTCCAGGCGCTCGGCTCCGGCGGGCTCGGCAAGTTCCTCAAGCAGAAGCTGACCGGCGAGGGCGTGCCGCTGATGAAGCTCACCGGCCAGGGGGACGTCTTCCTCGCCGACTTCGCCAAGGACGTGCACGTCATCGACCTGGAGCCAGGGGACGCGCTCTCCATCAACGGCTCCAGCGTGCTGGCCTTCGACCCCACCCTCCAGTACGATATCCGGATGGTCGGCGGCACCGGAATGGCCGCGTCCGGCCTGTTCAACTGCATCTTCACCGGCTACGGCCGGATCGCCATCACCACCAAGGGCGCCCCGGTCGTGCTCAGCGTGGACGCCCCCACCTACGTCGACCCGCAGGCGATCGTCTGCTGGTCGGCCAACCTCCAGACCGGGTACCACCGCGCCGAGCAGTTCGGCCTGGGCACGCTGCTCGGCCGGCGGACCGGCGAGGCGTTCACGATGAGCTTCGCCGGCCAGGGCTTCGTGGTGGTCCAGCCCTCCGAGGAGCCGCCGGTCGCCGGCAGCGGCCAGCAGGAGCAGAGCGGCGGCCTCGGCAGCCTGTTCAGCTAGCGGCTTGGGTGTAAGGAGGGGCCCCTTCTTAACGCTTTCGGTAGAGCAGGGGCCCCTTCTTAACACCGCCGTCGGGCTGCCGCGCCGCCGTGTGCGTCAGGCCGGCGCGTGCGTCAGGGCCGGCACCGTGGCTCAGGCCGGCACCGTGGCTCAGGCCGGCACCGTGCCTCAGGCCGGCACCGTGCCTCAGGCCGGCACCGTGCCTCAGGCCGGCACCGTGGGGCGGGCCGCTGGGGTGCCGGCCGGGGTGTGGGCGGTCACTCGCCGCGGCGGAGGCGGGCAAGCCAGGCCGCCGCGTCGGCGTAGTCGGAGTCGGAGAGCCCGACCGGGGCGGGCACCGGTCGGTCGCCCGCCGCCGAGGTGGCCCAGCGGTGCCGGGGGTACGAGCCGAGGAAGCGGACGTCCGCGCAGACCCGGCGCAGCCCCTGGAGGGCCTCGCCGAGCCGGACGTCCGCCACGTGCCCGGTGCAGTCGAGGACGAAGACGTACCGGCCGAGGGCCTCGCCGGTGGGCCGGGACTCGATCCGGGTCAGGTTGACCCCGCGTACCGCCAGCTCCATCAGCACCGAGAGCAGGGCGCCCACCCGGTCGTGGGCGATGTAGACGGCCAGCGTGGTCACGTCGTCGCCGGTGGGCGGCGGGGGCGGACCGGGCCGGGAGACCAGGGCGAACCGGGTGACCGCGTCGGGGTGGTCGCCGAGCTTGTCGGCCAGCACGGCCAGCCGGTGCCGGGTCGCGCCGATCGGGGCGCAGATCGCCGCGTCGTACTCGCCGGTCGCCGCGCCGGTCGCCGCCGCGCCGTTGGAGAGCACGTCGACCACCACCGCGTCCGGCAGGTACGTGCGCAGCCACTGCCGGCACTGGGTGGACGCCTGCGGGTGGGCGGCGACCGACCGTACCGAGGCCAGCGTCGTACCCGGCCGGGCGCCGAGCACGAAGTCCACCGGCAGGATCACCTCCCGGGTGATCACCAACGGCTCCCCCTCGGCCAACTCGTCCAGGGTCACCCCGACCGCTCCGCCGATCGAGTTCTCCAGCGGCACCAGGGCGGCGTCGGCCTCCCCGCTCCGGACGGCGTCCAGCGCCTCCGGCACACTGCGGGCCGGGGTACGGGTGCCGTGCTCGGCGGCGGGAACGGTGCGCAGCGCCTGCTCGGAGAAGGTGCCTTCAGGGCCGAGGTAGACGAAACGGGTCGGCGGTGTTCCGGGCATGGCGACAGCCTACGCACCCGGGACGCCCCGGCAGGCCGGCGTCCGGTTCCGGTACCCGGCCCGGAGGGCGTCCGCCACCAGCCCCTGTGGGATTCCCGTGCCCGGGAGCGGTCGGTCAGCTGGCCGGGACGCCGTCGCAGGCCAGCGTCCGGATGCCGGCCGGGGCGGTGGCCCGTACCTCGGCGGTGCAGACGTCGGTGCCGGCGGTGACCAGCTCGGGCGCGCCGGGCTTGCCCCGGGTGACCACCTGGAGACGCTCGTGCCCGGTGACGTCGAGCATGGTCCAGTGCCAGTCGTCGGCACAGAGCGGACCGGTCTGCACCTTCGCCCGCGCCCCGGTGGGCAGCAGCCGGGGCCGGCCGCGCACCAGCGCGATCACGGTGCTGGCGCTGGGGCCGTTGGAGCAGGCGGTCGCGGTCGGTCCGGAGCCGACCGGGGGTGGGCCCGTGGTGGCGCCGGGAAGGCCGCCAGGCGGCACCACACCGGGCGCGCCGGGGGCCGGCGATCCCGGCCAGCCGCCGGGTAGCTCGGTCCCCGGTGTCCCGGGCAGCCCGCCCGGTGACAGTGGCGACCCCGGCAGGCCGCCGGGCGGCAGCGGCGATCCCGGCAGGCCCCCCGGTGGCAGCGGCGACCCGGGCGCGGCACCGGGGGGCGGCGTACCGCCCGGTGCCGACGGGTCGGCGGTCGGGGTGACCGGCCGGGGCGGTGGCAGTCGCCCGGAGCTCTGCAGCTCCGGCGGGGTGCCGCAGGCGGTCGCGGACAGCAGGACGAGCAGCGCGACCGGGACGACCAGCCGGCGGGACGGGGTGTGACGGGGTGCGGTGGGCGGCACGAGCCGATCCTTGCATCGGAGAACATCACTGTCTGCGGGGGTTGAGCCCATCGTAGAAGGCGCTTCGCCGCAGGTGAAGGCGGCACCGCAGGACGAGTTGACGCGCGTCGCCCCCGCTCGGAATGGTCGAGCGGGCGGAACCCCGGTGGCCGTCGCCGGCCCGGCCGCCGGGGATCAGCCATCAGAACATGCGAAATCGGGCACAAGGGCGGGTGGGTCCGGGTGCCAGATCGCGGGAAAACGGGCGCGGTCCCGCGCCGGCCGCCGCCCGTCGGGCCGCGGCGAAAAAGTGCGGCAGCCATCCGTCGGCGACGACGGTGCGGGAGCCGCCCGTCAGACCTCGGAGAAGAAGGTGAGGGAGCCGGCGACCACGCCGCCGGTGAGCACCGGGGTGGAGATGGCGTCCACGGTCGCGTCCGGCGCGCCGGCCGTCGCCTGGACGCGCAGCAGCCCCCGGGCCAGCCGGCCCGAGTGCAGCGCCAGCAGCGGGGGGATCTTGTCGGTGTCCTGTTCGGTCAGCTCGCCACGGTAGGCGGTGAAGTCGAGCAGGCGCAGGCCGCCGTCGAGCAGCGGAAGCCCGATCACCTCCTCCGGCGTGCCAAGGCAGAGCAGCCGGCAGCCGGACGACGAGACCGCGACGACCTTGGTCTCCGCGTCGATCAGCAGGCACGGCTCGGCGGCCCGGGAGACGGTCGCGGACCAGGTGTCGACGGCGTCGGACTCGGACTCCGCGAGAGGCGGCACGAACGCTTCCGAGAGCGAGAGTTCGACGTGGGCCACCGCGCCTCCTAGGTACACCGCCGGTCCGTCCACGCTAGCCGGTCGTCGTGCTTCCCGCCCGGCCATGCCGGACCGCCGGACCGCCGGCACGAGGCCGGACGTCCGGGTGGGCGGCGCGGACGGAAGGGGTGAGGCAGCTCGGTGGAACAGGCCACGTGGCGTCGCCCGAGACGTTACCGTCGGTTGGCCGCCTTGTCAGCGGCCGTTCGGCCCTCGTCGTACCACCGGTAGTCGCCCGCCGGACGGTACGTGCCCTTCAGCCAGGTGCCGGGGTGCTGGGCGACCTGGGAGAGTTTCTCGGCGGTCGCCGGACTGATCCGGTTGCCCCCGGCCACGAGAAGCCGGTCCAACTCCCGGTGGGTCGCCATCAGACAGTCCTTCGGCAGACCGTAGACGCTGATCACGCCGGAGCCGACGAAGATCAGCACCGGCGTCACCGGGATCGGCAGGCCGACCGCGTCGGTGAGGGCCTTGGCGGCGCGCTTGGCGTCGCGGCGGGTCTCCTGCACGTAGGGCGGGCGCTTGCCGTTGATCTGCACCACGTCCCCGGCGACCAGCACGCGGGAGCGGCCGTGGTCGGCGATGGTGATCGCGAAGAGCCCGCTCGGACCGATGGCGAGGAAACCCGCGCGGTCGTCCTGCCCGGGGTCGAGCAGCAGGTCGGTGGGGTCCGTGCGGGGCCACTCGACGACGTGCCAGGACGGCCCGAGGTGGTCGAGCTGCCCGAGGGCGCGGGCTCCGGCAGCCTCCAGCCGGCGGGCGCCCCGCTCGGCCCGGCGACGCCGGGCCCACTCCATCGGTGTCGGACGGGCCGACCCGAGCAGGCCGGGGGCCTCGCCCCGGTCCTGGGAGACGTCGGCGGGCGGCAGTGCCCGACCGGTGGGTACGGCTCGTCGTGCGGGATAGACAGTCATCGCGACCTCCGGCAAAAGGTCCCTCGAAGTTATGTCCTCACTACCCTACGTTGCCTGGGGCGGTGTTCGGCAAGGTGGAGCGCCGGAGTGAGTGCGGATGAATGCCATATTCACCCCCACGTCTTTTCTCGCATGCCGACAATCCCTGCCTACGCTGCCAGGGTGACCCACCATGTGGACAGTGAAGTCGGCGCGCTCGGCACGGTGCTGCTGCACCGCCCCGGCCCGGAACTCGCCCGACTCACCCCCCGGAACAACGACTCCTTGCTGTTCGACGCTATCCCATGGGTGGGAAGGGCGCAGGAGGAGCATGACGCCTTCGCCGCTGCGCTGCGGGAACGCGGTGTGGAGGTGCTCTACCTCGCCACCCTGCTCGCCGAGACGCTCGCCGTCACCGAGGCCCGCGCCGACCTGACCGACCAGGTGCTGCGCTCGCCCCGGCTCGGCGACACCCTCCGCCGCCGGGTCGCCGAGCACCTGGCCTACCTGGACCCGGTCGCCCTCGCCGGGGTCCTCGTCGCCGGGCTGGCCCACGAGGAACTGCGGCTCGGCCCGGACCGGCCCGGTGGCCTGGTCTACACCCTGATGGACCGGCACGACTTCGTCATCGACCCGCTGCCGAACCTGCTCTTCACCCGGGACTCGGCGGTCTGGATCGGCGACCGGGTCGGGGTCACCAGCCTGGCCATGCCGGCCCGTCGCCGGGAGACCACCCTGACCGAGGCGATCTACCGGCACCACCCCCGCTTCGCCGGCACCGAACTCGTCTACCACCCCCGCCTGGAGCCACTGGAGGGCGGCGACGTGCTGCTGCTCGCCCCCGGCGTCCTCGCCGTGGGGGTGGGCGAGCGGACCACCCCGGCCGGCGCGGAACGCCTCGCCCGGCAGGTCTTCGCCGCCGGACTGGCGCACACCATCCTGGTGGTCCCGATCGCCCAGGAGCGGGCCACCATGCACCTGGACACGGTCTGCACCATGGTCGACGTCGACGCCGTGCTGATGTACCCCAACGTGGCCGACACGCTGACCGCGTACCCGGTGGTGCCGGGCGAGGACGGCGTGCCGAGGGTCGGCCCGGCGGCGCCGTTCCTGCGCGCGGCGGCCGACGCGATGGGGCTCGACCGGCTGCGGGTGATCGACACCGGCCTGGACCCGGTCACCGCCGAACGGGAACAGTGGGACGACGGCAACAACACCCTCGCCCTGGCCCCCCGGCTCTGCGTCGGGTACGAACGCAACGTCGAGACCAACGCCCAGCTCGAACGGGCCGGCATCGAGGTGATCCGGATCGCCGGCTCCGAGCTGGGCTCCGGCCGGGGCGGCCCGCGCTGCATGTCCTGCCCTCTGGTCCGCGACCCCCTACCCCGGTGAAAGGAAGGGCCCCCTGTTAACGCTTCCGGTAGAGGAGGGGCCCCTTCTTAACCAGCCGCCGGGCGCGCAATCCCCCGGCGGAAGCGCGATCCCGGCGGGAGCGCGATCATTGGCGGGCGTGCGATCACCCGGCGGGCGCGTCCGCCCGGCGAAGCGGGCCGGTGGCCGGTCAGCGGAGGGTGAGTTGGCGACCGAGCAGCCCCTGCCGGGACCGGCGGCCCGCCGCGTCCAGCGGGGTCGGGTCGGCCAGCGCCTCGGCGTACCGCTTGGCGAACTGGGTGACCGGGTCCTCCCACTCGCCGGCCGGGACGTCCTCGGGCAGGTCCCAGACCGGCACCAGCCGGCCGTGGGCGCGGAACATGCCGGCGAACCGGGTGTTGTCGCCGAGCGGCAGCGTGCCGGCGGCGCCCAGCCGGGCCAGCGCGTCGAGCGCGGCGTCCTCGTCGTCGGGGAGGACCCACCGGACGTGCGCCTTCTCCGGCACCTGGCACCAGTACGCGGCCGGCGCGGCGGAGAGCCGTACGGTCGGGTACACGGCGGCGTTCGCCCGCTCCAGGGAGGCCTGCACGGTCGGGTCGGAGGCGGCCTCCGGCTCCAGCCAGAACTCGAAGCCGTCGTGCATGCTCACGTCGAGCGGGCCGTCGGCGAGCAGGTCCTGCAACCGGGGACCGGGGCCGGGCAGCGGGGGCACCTCGACCGTCCGGCCGGGCTCGGTCCGCAGCGCACAGAGCAGCGACTCGGCCAGGTCCCGGGAGACGTCCCCGGACTGCTGGTGCCGTTGCAAACCGACGAAGACCGTCCCGTCCGCCCGGGCCATCGCCGGGGCGGCCATCGGCAGCACCGTGGCGAGCACGATCGACCGGTCGGCGTGCTCGGCGGCGAGGTCACCGGTGAGCCGCAGCGGCGCGGAGGCGGCCGGCACCAGTTCCCGCAGGGCGATCCACTCCGGCTCGTCGGCCAACCCCTCGAACGGTCGGGGGACGAAGACGTCGCGGACCTTCGCCCGCTTCGGAGTGGCCTCGGCGGCCCGCTGACTCTTTCGACGCTTGCTCACGCCGAGACAGCCTAGAGGCCGGACCCGACCGGCGTGGGACGGACCCGCCCCGACCGGCCGTTCGGCCGGCGTCGGCCCGCCCGCAGGAGCCGGCCGGTGGGCCCGGCCGCGCCGGGAGCCGCCCGATTTCCCGGTGGCGCTCGACGACGTTCCCGATGTCCCGGTCGTGCGGAGGGCCGGCCGACCGCCGGTGGCGGCCCGGCCCGGGGTACGCCGGTCGCGGCGGGTCAGCCGGCGACGGCCAGATCCGCGCGGGCGGCGAGGACCGGGTCGAACTCGGCCCAGACGCTCTGCCCCAGGCCGTCGCGGTCCACCCCCCACCGGGTCGACAGCCCGGCCACGATGTGCAGCCCCCGCCCGCCGATCGCGTCCGGGCCGGCCGGGCGCATCCGGGGCCCGGCGGCGGCCCCGCCGTCGGTGACCCGCAACTGGATGCGGACGCCCTGGGTGGCGGGGCAGAGCCGCCAGGCCACCCGGACCACTCCGCCGGGCAGCGCGTCGGCGTGCCGGACCGCGTTGCCCACCAGTTCGGCGAGGACGGCGACCAGGTCGGGCAACAGGGTCGGGGAGACCACGTCGGTCAGCTCGTCGACCAGCCGACGACGGGCTATCCGCGCACCGACGGCGTGGTGGGGCACCACCACGCACCAGGAACGCTCGGCCCGTCCCGTCCCCACGCCCGTTCCTTCCCGCCTGTCGCCGTGCCGGGTCATCCGCGCGGCAGCCGCACCTCTGCGACGGTACCGCCACCGGCTCTCGGTCGGAGTGATACCCAACCATTCTGCTGCTCAACGATCTGCCGGACCAGATAGAGACCGAGGCCGGCACCCGGGTACCGGCGCCGGTCACCGGACTCGCCCTGCCAGAACCGGTCGAAGGCCCGCTCCACGTGCTCGGGCCGGATGCCGATGCCCCGGTCGCTGACCCGGAACGCGACGGTCTGCCCGTCGGCGTCGGCGGTGATCTCGATCGGGGTACCCGGGTCGGAGTACTTGCCGGCGTTGGTGCTCAGCTCGGTCAGGACCGTGGCGAGGCTCTGCCGGTGCCCGCGCGCGGGGGGCAGGTCGGCGGGGAGGTCGAGCCGGAGCCGGTGCCGTACCTCGCCGGGGATGTCGACCGCCGCGGCCCGGAGCGCGTCGGCGAGATCGAAGCGGACGGGCGGCTGCACCCCCGGGCCGGCCTCGGCGGTGGAGGAGAGCAGCCGGTCGACGAGCCGGGCCAGTTCGTTGGCCCGCTGCCCGATGATCCGGACGGCCTGCCGGCGGTCGGTGTCGGTGAGCGACTCCCAGTGGTCGTTGAGGGTGTCCGCGTACCCCTTGATGACGGTGACCGGGGTGCGCAGCTCGTGGCTGGTCACCGCGACGAACAGCTCGCGGTCGTGGGCCCGGCGCTGCTGGTCGGTGATGTCGCGGAAGGTCACCACCCGCAGGTCACCCGGGCCGGGCAGCTCCCCAGCGTTGATCTTGAGCCAGCGACCGTCCGGCAGCCGGTGGTCCAGCGCCCGGCCGGCGGGGGGCAGCGGGAACGGCACCGGCTCGTTCAGGGCCTGGCGGGCGGGGCGGCCGGTGACCCGGGCCGCCGCCGGGTTCCACAGCCGGACCCTGCCCGCCCGGTCGACCACCGCCAGCCCGTCGGCGAGCGTCGCCACCACCGGACCGTCCCCGTGTACGGGCAGCCCGTTCTGGTCGCTGTACATGTGCGCGATGCAGGCGGCCAGGTATCCGATCGTGGCGTGCTGGGTGGTGCGGACCGGCTCGTCGCCGTCCCGGTACAGCACGTGCAGGCTGCCCACGGTGACCCCGCCCAACTCGGCCCGGGAGACGACCATCCAGTCCAGCCCCCGCTCGACCAGCTCGTCGGCGAGCTGCCCGGTGAGGTGGGACATCCGTACCTGCTGCACGCGGGGCCCGGTGAGCAGGCAGACGGTGGCCGGGTCGGTGGCCGACAGCGGTCGGCCGAGGGTCCACTGGCTGGCCCCGGTCGCCGCGATCACCCGCCCGCCGGTCGAGGTGAACTCCACGAAGGCCATGCCGGCGGCACCGAGTGCCGGTTGGACCTCCTGGAGCAGCCGGGTGAGGACGGGCAGGCCGGCGTCACCCGAGTTGATCATTTCCATCGCGGCGTTCTGCCCGGCGATGAGAGCGGCGAAGTCGGTGTGCTCGGGCATGCCCCGAGTCTGCCCGCTCGACGGGGCGTCGGGCACCCCCGACCGGTCCGGCGTCGAGCCGCCACGGGCGTCGATCCGGGCCCCGGCGTCACCCCGCAGGCCGGCGTTCCGTCGCGTCCCGTCGCGTCCCGTCGCCCCGGCCGGTGGCCCGCTGGCGGCGGTCGGTTCGTCGGGGGCGGGCAGCAGGCTCGACGCCGGCGTCCCGCTGGCGGCGGACGCCGGGGCGGGGCAGCTCATCGGCCGAGTCGGGCCAGGGTCCGGGCCGGTCGGTCGGTGATGATCCCGTCCACCCCGGCCGTCAGCACCAGGTCGAGGTCGGCCGGCTCGTTGACCGTCCAGACGTACACCTGGTTGCCGGCCCGGCGCAGCGCCGGCACCAGCTCCGGTCGGGCCCGGAGCAGCTCGACGCCGGGGCCGGCGATCCGGGTGCCGAACGGCAGCCGGCCCAGCCGCAGCCAGCGCGGCAGCGACTCCACCAGCAGCACCGTGGGCAGGCGTGGGGCCAGTTCCCGGGTCCGGCGCACGGCCAGCGGGGAGAAGGACATCACGGTCACCCGGACCGGGTCGTCGGGGCCCGGGTCGGCCAGCCCGTACCGGCGCAGCAGCGCGACCAGCCGCCGCTCGACGTTCCGGCCGTACCGGGTGGGGTGTTTCGTCTCGATCAGCAGCCGGACCGGCCGGCCGGCGGCGAGCACCGCGTCGAGCAGCCGCTGGAGGGTGAGCAGCCGGGTGCGCGACTCGTCCACCGGGTCGACACTCCCCGCCGGCCCGCAGCCCGGGTGCCAGGAGCCGAAGTCGAGCAGGTCCAACTCGGCGAGGGTACGGGCGCTGACCAGGCCGTGCCCGTTGCTGGTCCGGTCCAGCCGGCGGTCGTGGACGCAGACCAGGTGCCCGTCACGGGTCAGCCGGACGTCGCACTCCAGGCCGTCGGCCCCCTCGTCGAGGGCCCGCAGGTACGCGGCGAGGGTGTGCTCCGGCAGGTCGGCCGAGGAGCCGCGGTGCGCGAAGACGAGGGGGTCGCCCATGGCGTCGACCGCTACAGCACCCGGCCCGGTTGCCCGTCCGTGCCGACCACGGGCCGGCCGGCGGCGGCCCAGTCACCCATCCCACCGGCGACGTTGCGTGCCTGGTCCCAGCCGTGGCGCACCAGGTAGGCGACCACCTGGGCGGACCGGCCGCCGGACCGGCAGATCACCGCCACCTCGCGGTCGTCGGGCACCTCGGCCAGCCGGGCCGGCAACTCCATCATCGGCAGGTGGTGGGCCTGGGGCGCGTGCCCGGCGGCCCACTCGTCGTCCTCGCGGACGTCGAGCAGATACGTCTCGTCGGTGATCTCGGTCACGGGCATGGTGGGCACCTGGGGTCCGAACACGGGTACCAAGCCTAGATCCTCCGCCCCGCCGACGCGGTGTCGACACCGGGTGGAACGGTCACAACGTGCTGATCCACCGGGCGTTCGCGGCGGCCCACCCCGCCACGCGCTCGTCCCGGAGCGCGGTGAAGAGTCCGTTGCCGCCGTTGTCCAGCACCACGTACGACACCTCGTCGATGGTCTGCGGGAAGGACGGCACCTGGACCCCGACCAGGCCGTCCGCCGGCAGGTCACGCACCGCGAGGAGCAACTCCTCCAGCGGTACGCCGTTGGTGTCCACGGTCAGCGAGCCGCCGACCGCGCGGAGCACCTGGTCCAGCTTGACCGGGTTGCCGCGCAGGTTGGTCTGGCCGGCCCGGTCCAGCATCGCCCGGAGCAGTTGCTGCTGGTGGTGCTGCCGGTCGTAGTCGCCGCCGGGCAGGTCGTACCGCTGCCGGACGTAGTCGAGCGCCTGGCGGCCGTCCATCTGGTGGCAGCCGGGGGTGAAGACCGCCCCGGTGTGGATCGAGCGGACCTCGGTGTCGACGCACATCCGTACCCCGCCGAGCAGGTCGATGACCGTGCGGAAGCCGGCGAAGTCGACGAGCGCCGCGCCGTCGAAGCGCAGCCCGGTCAGCCGGCTCAGGGTGGCCGAGAGCAGCCGGGCGCCGCCCTGCCCGCCGCCGCCGTGCTCGTACGCCGCATTGATCTTGTCCTGGCCGCCGCCGTAGCCGTTCCCGCCGGGTGGGATGTCGACCAGCAGGTCCCGGGGTACGGAGATCAGGTAGGCCCGGCGCAGGCCGGCCGGGACGTGCACGATCAGGATGCTGTCCGAGCGCTGGGCGGGGTTGGTGTCACCGGGACGCCGGTCGGAGCCGACCAGCAGGTAGTTGAGGGGCCCGCCCAGGTCGGTGTCGTCCTGCCGGGCGGCCGGGTCGAGGAGTTGCTCCCGGCTGACCGTCCGGTCGTACCGGTCGGTCAGGAACCGGAGCCCGGCGACCGCCGCCACCGCGACCAGGACCAGCACGAGGCCGGTGCCGAGCAGGACCCGCGGCCAGCGCGGCGCCCGCCGGCCGGCGGGCCGGGGGCGACCGGGGGATGGTCCCCCGGCCGGTCGCCACCGGCCTCCGCGCCGTTCCGCCCTGGACGTGGTGCCCACCCCCGCAGCCTGACGTGAATCGCCTTCACGTCAGGTTACGGAGCTGCCCTGCCTGCGTACGGCCGTTTCCGCAACTCCGCCGGGCCGCCCCGACCGACCCGTCACTTGCGGGTGGAGAGCATGTCCGGGTTGGCGTAGACGAACTCGGCGAGCTTGTCCTCCTTGATCGCCTGGAACATCTCCAGGGTGAGCGGGCTGAGCGTCTCCCGCCCGGCGGCGTTGCCGTGGAAGTCCCCGCCGTTGGTCCGCAGCATGGTCAGCTCGTTGCCGGTCACCCCGCGCATGGTGAAGACCAGGTCGGGCAGGGCGGCCTTGCCGGTGTCGAGGATGAACGCCTTGCCGGCCGCCTTGATCAGCTCCTGGAGCTTGCCGAGGTTGGTCAGCGTGCCGGTCTCGGTCGCCTTGCGGGCCATCGCCTTGATGAGCTGCTGCTGGTTCTGCTGGCGGTCGTAGTCGCCCTTGGCCAGGCCGTACCGCTGCCGGGAGTAGTCCAGGGCCGCCCAGCCCTCCATCTCCCGGCAGCCCTTCTTGTGCACCACCGGGGTCATCGCCTTGCCGGTCTTCTTCGCGTCCGCGTTCCACATCGGCTTGTCGTCGACGAACGACATGTGCCGGGACTTGACGTCCTGGCTGACGCAGATCCGCACCGAACCGAGGGTGTCGATGACGTTCTTGAAGCCGCCGAAGTTGATGATCGCCGCGCCGTCGAAGCTGACCCCGGTCATCTGCTTGATGGTCTGCGCCATGAGCTGGGCACCGCCCTCCCAGCCGCCGCCGTTGCGGGCGCCGGCCTGGAAGGCCGCGTTGATCTTCTCGACGCCGCCGGTGTAGCCGCTCTTCGGGAAGGCCGGGATCTGCGCCTCGGTGTCCCGGGGGATGGAGATCAGGTACGCCTGGTCGTGGGTGGCCGGGATGTGCAGCACGATGATGCTGTCCGCCCGGACGTCGTCGGCGGCCCACCGCTCCCGGGCGTCCACCCCGAGCAGCAGCATGTCGATCGGCCCCTCCAGGCTCTCGCCGCCCTCGGCGTCGCTCTTGCCGGCCTCGCCGAGCAGGTTCCGCTGGTCGATGCTCCCGGTCGCCTGGTTGATCATCGCCTTGCTGCCGGCGAGCGCCGCGCCGCTGGTGACCATGAGCAACGCGCCCACCACGACGGTGATCCGGGCCCAGAGGGGATCGCGGCGCTTCTTCTTCGGCTTCGGCTGGGCGGCCGGAGGTCTCCCGTCGCCGGTGGGACGTTTTCCACCACCGGCGGGGCGCTTCCTGGCAGCGCCACGCTGCGCCGGAACGGCCCGCGAGCTCTTGACGGTCGCGCTAACGGAGGCCGAGGAGGGGGATCGGCGGGAGGACTGAACCGGCATGCGTGCTCCAGTTCGTGCGTTCGAGGGGCGGGATCACTGTACGGATCCAGGGCCGTCATGGCGAGTTCTTCACCCGGCAACCCACCGTTGTTTTCCTCACCATCGCAATTGTCTGCCCGAACGGTCAGGTCGATGCGGTCGGGTCGGTGACGACCGGGGTCGGCTGTGTTCCGTCAGCCACCGACGGTGATGACGCTCATCGAAACGTATCCGAAACAGTGTGGGAACCGGGCGGGGTTACCGCCCGGTGCCGACGGCCCTAGTTGGTGCCGTTCTCCTCGGTCTTCTCGTTGGCCTTCATCCAGTCGGCCATGGTGTCCGCCGAGATGGCGCGGTACATCGCCAACGCCTTCTCCCGGTCGGAGACCACCACCGACTCGCCGTTGATGGTCTGGCTGCCGATGTGGGGGCTGGTCACGAAGGTGAGGTTCTCGCCGCGCAGATTACGGAACTGGAGCGCCATGTCGCCCAGCGAGAAATTCTGGTCGACGGTGACGGCGTCGGTCACCGAGCGGAGGAACGCGTTCAGTTTCGGCGGGTTGGCCAGGGTGCCGGAACTGGCCGCCTTGTCCATCAGCGCCCGGAGAAATTCCTGCTGGTGCCGCATCCGGGCGAAGTCGCCGTCCGGGAACTGCTTCCGCTGCCGGATCCAGTCCAGGGCCTCGGCACCGTTCATGTGATTGGTGCCCTTCTCGAACTTCCGGTACGGCTTGTGGATCGAGGTGATGGTCCGCTCGACCTTCAGCTCCACTCCGCCGAGAGCATCGGTGACCTGCTTGAACCCGGCGAAGTCGATGGCCATCACGTGGTCGATCCGGACGTCGGTGAAGCACTCCACGGTCCGTACGGCCAGCGGCAGCCCGCCGAAGGCGAACGCTGCGTTGATCTTGGCGCGGTTGCCGGAACCGCAGTCCGCGTTGGCGCTCTCCGGGATCGGCACGTACAGGTCCCGGGGGATGGAGACCAGGTACGCCTGCTGGTGGTTGGACGGGATGTGCATCACGATGACCGTGTCCGCCCGCCACTTGCTCGACTGGTCGATCGGGGCGTCCGGGTCCCGCGAGTCACTGCCGACCAGCAGGATGTTCAGCGCGCCGTCCACCTTCTTGGCCGGCCGGCCACCGGTGATCTCCGAGAACGGGTCGGTGCGGGCCAGGTCGTTGTTGAGGCTGCGGGTGTAGAGCCACGCGCCACCGCCACCGACCAGGGCGAGCACCAGCACGACCACCCCGGCCACCAGGGCGATCCGGCCCCAGCGGGGCCGCCGGCCCCGGTTGCCCGGCCCACCGGCCCCGTACGCCCGGCCCCGGCCGCCGGGGCCGCCGGGCCCACCCGGACCGCCGCCCGGTCCACCGGGGGCCGGCCGGTCGTCGTGCTCCGGGTACCACTGGCTGGTCGGCCGGGACCGTCCGGTGTCGCCGGGGCCCGGGACCGACGCGCGCCCGGCGCCACGGTGCAGGTACGGGAACGGTGCGCCGGCTGAGCTGGTCGCTGACATGTAACTCAGGGTACGTAGCCTGGGCCACCACCGCCCTCAGGCGAGACACAGGTTGGCGTCCGCCGGTGGCGGACCGGTCACCCCAGGCGCTGGCGGAAGTGCTCGATGGTGCGGCGCAGCCCCTCCTCCGGGCCCACGGTCGGCTCGTATCCGAGCAGTTCGCGGGCGCGGGTGAGATCAGGGCGACGCTTCTCCGGGTCGTCCGCGCTTCGAGTGACGTACGTCACTTCGGAGCTGCTGTCGGAGAGTGACACGATCAGTTCGGCCAGTTGCCGCATCGTCATCTCGTGCTCGGTGCCGCAGTTGACCGGCCCGGTCTCGGTGGAGTCGAGCAGCAGCAGGATGCCCCGGACCAGGTCGTCCACGTAGCAGATCGACCGGGTCTGGTTGCCGGTGCCGTGCACGGTCAGCGGCTCACCGCGCAGCGCCTGGGAGATGAACGTCGGGATCGCCCGGCCGTCGTCCGGCCGCATCCGTGGCCCGTACGTGTTGAAGATCCGGACGATCGCCGCGTCCAGCCCCCGGTGCCGGGCGTACGCCATGGTGGCCGCCTCGGAGAAGCGCTTGGCCTCGTCGTAGACGCTCCGGATGCCGATCGGGTTGACGTTGCCCCAGTACGTCTCCCGCTGCGGGTGCTCCAGCGGGTCCCCGTACGCCTCGGAGGTGGAGGCCATCAGGAACCGGGCGCCGTCGGCGACCGCGCGGTCCAGCAGGTGCAGGGTCGCCACCGACCCGACCCGCAGGATCTCCACCGGCAGGCTGGCGAAGTCGGTGGGGCTGGCCGGGGAGGCCATGTGCAGGATCGCGTCGAAGCGCTCGGCCAGCGCCGGGTGGTGGCTGGGCAGCCCGTCGGAGACGTCCGCCTCGACCAGGGTGAAGGTCGGCCGGTCGGCCAGGTGGGCCACGTTCTCCTTGCTGCCTGTGACGAAGTTGTCCAGCACCACGACGGTGCAACCCCGCTCGACGAGGACATCCACCAGGTGCGACGGCACGAAGCCGGCGCCGCCGGTGACGAGAACGCGGTGACCGGACCCGAAGCGTGGCGCGACCTTCATGTCGGCCAGCCTACAGAGGTGAGGAAGGGCCATTTGTTGACGCCTGGCGGATAGGAGGGGTCCCCTGCGCACACCCTGTGTCCTGGGAGCGCTCCGCACCGTACGACGCCGGCCCGTCCGGCTGCCCGCCCGCCTGCCGGTGCCGGCGGCCGTCGGCTGGTGGCGGCAGGGACGCCGGGGCCGGCCGCACCGTCGGGTGGGCCGGCCCCGGTCGTGGATCTCCGAGGGTCAGTGCGCGCCGGCGCCGGTCAGCGACCGGATCTCCAGTTCGGCGTACTTCTCCTCGTCGTGCTCCTTCGAGATCACCGTCCCGAGCCAGCCGCAGAAGAAGCCGAACGGGATGGAGAGGATGCCCGGGTTGGACAGCGGGAACCACTGCCAGTCGTGGTCCGGGAACATCGACGTCGGAGCGCCGGAGACCACCGGCGAGAAGAACACCAGGAGCACCGCCGACAGCAGACCGCCGTAGATCGCCCAGACCGCGCCCGAGGTGTTGAACCGCCTCCAGAACAGGCTGTACAGGATCGCCGGCAGGTTGCCGGAGGCGGCCACCGCGAAGGCCAGCGCCACCAGGAAGGCCACGTTCAGGTTCTGCGCGTAGATCGACAGGACGATGGAGACCGCGCCGATGACGAAGGCCGAGACCCGCGCGACGTTCACCTCCTGCCGCTCGGAGGCCTGACCCCGCTTGATCACGTTGGCGTAGAAGTCGTGCGCCAGGCTGGACGAGGAGGCGAGGGTGAGCCCGGCGACCACGGCCAGGATGGTGGCGAAGGCGACCGCCGCGATGATCGCCAGCATCGCCGCCCCGCCGATGTCCCCGCCGAAGAAGTCGATGCCCAACCGTTCGGCGAGCTGTGGTGCCGCCGTGTTGCCGGCCCGGTCTTGGGCGAGGATCGCCTCCCCGCCGACCAGCGCCGCCGCGCCGAAGCCGAGCGCCAGGGTGAACAGGTAGAACGTCCCGATGATGCCGATCGCCCAGAGCACGCTCTTGCGGGCGGCCTTCGCGGTGGGCACGGTGTAGAACCGGATCAGGATGTGCGGCAGGCCGGCCGTGCCGAGCACCAGCGCGATGCCGAGGGAGAGCAGGTCGACCTTGTTGTAGAAGGTCTGGGTCGCGTTGCCGGCGACCTCGACGCCGTACCGGAGCCCGGGTTCGAGGAAGGCGGAGCCCTTGCCGGAGGAGGCCGCCGCGTCACCGAGCAGCGCCGACAGGTTGAAGTTGTACTTGGCCAGCACCAGCAGCGTCATCAGCAGGGTGCCACCCATCAGCAGCACCGCCTTGACGATCTGCACGTAGGTGGTGCCCTTCATGCCGCCCACCGTGACGTAGATGATCATCAGGGCGCCGACCAGGATGATCGTGGCGACCTTGGCGGTGTCGGCGTCCATGCCGAGGAAGGTGGTCCCGGGCCGGATGCCGAGCAGCAGCGCCACCAGCGCGCCCGCGCCGACCATCTGGGCCAGCAGGTAGAAGATCGACACGGTGATGGTGGAGACCGCCGCCGCCGTCCGCACCGGCCGCTGCCGCATCCGGAACGCCAGCACGTCCGCCATCGTGTACCGGCCGGAGTTGCGCAGCAGTTCGGCGACGAGCAGCAGCGCCACCAGCCAGGCGACCAGGAAGCCGATCGAGTACAGGAAGCCGTCGTACCCGTAGAGGGCGATGAGGCCGGCGATGCCGAGGAACGAGGCGGCCGACATGTAGTCGCCGCCGATCGCCAGGCCGTTCTGGAACCCGGAGAACGAGCGGCCACCGGCGTAGAAGTCGGTCGCCGTCTTGGTCTGCCGGCTGGCCCAGATCGTGATCGCCAGGGTGCCGGCCACGAGCAGGACGAAGAGCGTGATGGTCAGGGTGCGGGCGGTGCCGCTGCCACTGGCCTCGGCGGCGAGGAGATCCCTCACTGCTCACCCCCGGTGATCTCGTCGCGGATCCGGTCGGCGAGCGGATCGACCTTCCGGTCCGCGTACCGGGAGTAGTACCAGGCGATCAGGAAGGTCGAGACGAACTGGAGCAGTCCGAAGACCAGGGCGACGTTGATGTTGCTGCCGAACAGCTTCGTGCCCATGAAGCCTCGCGCGTACGCGGAGAGGATCACGTAGAGCGCGTACCACAGGAAGAACGCGACGGTCATCGGGAAGACGAAGCCGCGCAGCGCGCGGCGCAGTCTGGCGAACTCGTCCGACCGCTGTACGGCGAGGTACCGCTCCGCCTCGGCAGAGGTCGGCGCGGGTGTGTCCGTGGACATGTGGATCACCACCTTCACAGGCGTGGGGGTTTGGCGCACCGTAGAAAGCCCGCTACCCACGGGGAAAGGCTTCGATCGGCAGCGGTCGACGGCTGCGCCGAACGGCCGGTTGGGTGCGCCGAGTGACCCACGTCACTCCGGTGAGCGGTCGGTGCCGGGTGGGTGGAACGGGGGTGCCCGGCTACCCGTTCAGTTCCCGGTACCGGCCCCGGTAGTGCAGCAGCGGGGTGGTCTCCTCGGCCAGGTCGACCGTCTCGATGGTCGCCTCGACCAGGAGCGCCCAGCCGTACTCGCGGGCGGTGTCCAGCCGGCAGCCCGCCCAGCCACCGCCGTCCGACGGCACCGGCCCGTACGGCGTCTCGGTCCACCGGCCGGTGGCGAAGAGGCCGCCCGGGGAGGGGAAGAGGCCGGCGAACCGGTCGGCGAGCTGCCGGTGCGGCGGACCCAGCGGGGACACCGCGAACCGCCCGGCCTCCTCCACCTCCGCCCACAGGTCCGACTCCGGGTCGATCAGGCCGAGCAGCCGGTCCGGCTCCCCCTCGGCGACCAGGGTGGACGACACGGTCAGCCCGGCCGGTCCGGGCGCGGTCCAGAGCGTCACGGGTGCGGCCAGCCGCCCCCGCAGCCGGCGTACCGGCGACCGCTGCCCGGCGGGCACGGCGAACGGGTCGGTGTGGTGGATCTCGGCGCCCGGCTCTGGATTCACGTGAAACATTGTGCCGCCCCGCCCCTCCCGTCACCGGTAAGGAAGGGCCCGCCCCCGGTAAGGAAGGGCCCCCTGTTAACGCATCCGGTAGAGGAAGGGCCCCTTCCTAACCGACCAGGGCGATCGACAGTGGATTAATGCGACGACCGGGACGTCCGCCGGTGCCGGACGGCGGCGGGCAGGCCGGTCAGGGGTACCCGTCGAGGGCCTGGCGGGCGGCGGCGAGGACCTCCTCGTCGGCGCAGCCGGCGGCGTACCCGGCGATCCGGCGTCGGATGTCCCGGCCGAGCAGCCAGACGCCGATGCGGTCGGCGACCGGGCGCAGGAAGGCCGGCCGGCAGCGGAAGTTGTACCGCCAGGTGGCGACCGTGGTGCCCGGTTCCGGGCCGGGCGCGAACCGCCAGCCACCGGCGAACATCTCGAAGAACCAGGGCCCCCGGACCATTTTCATGCCGACGTTCGTCGGCGGGGCGAACGAGACGTACTCGCTGACCATGGCCAGCCCGTGCCGGGACCGGGTGAAGGTGCGGACCCCCTTGCCGGGGCGGGTGGCGCCGTCGACGAAGTGCTGCTCACGGACGAAGGGGTCCCAGCGGTACCGCACCGGCGCGACGGTCTGCGAGACGGCGAACGCCAACGCGGGGGGTACCGGAACGGTGATCACCGACTCGACGACGGGCATCGGCCCATTGTGCGCCCACCTGCCAACCCGCACGTGCGTGCCGCCCGCGCCGCCGACGAAGGTGCCGACGGTGGTGCCGACGAAGGTGCCGACGGTGGTGCCGGCGGTGGTGCCGGCGGACAGGTGTTAAGAAGGGGCCCTTCCTCTACCGGAAGCGTTAACAGGGGGCCCCTCCTTACACCGTCAGCGGCGGGGGGTGACGGTGGCGAGCAACTCCGGCATCCGGCGGTCGAGCACGTCACCGGCGAGGTACGCGCCGAGCAGCGCCACCCCCACCCCGTACGCCGCGCCGACCGGCAGGGCCAGCCAGTGCCAGGCGTCGCCGAGCAGGACGGCGGCCACCAGCATCGGTACCGCCGTGACGGCCGAGACGACCATCGACACCAGGGTCAGGAAGCTCCTCGCCACCCCGGCGCCGGTGTTCATCGCGAACGGGTTGCTCGTCTCCGGCAGCGAGTACGCGCCCAGCACCGACAGGAACGTGTTCACCGCCAGCCCGCCCCCGTACGTGGCCAGCAGGCTGCCCAGCGTCAACCCGATCCAGCCCGGCTCGCCGAGCACCAGCACCACGATGACCGCGATCGCGCCCAGCATCGGCACCACGTAGATCGAGAACGCGGCCATCCGGGCCTGCAACTCCAGGCGGCCGGAGATGCCGGCGACGACGTTCGCCGCGTACGCGCTGCCGTCGAAGCCGAACTGGTTGGCCAGGGTCACCGCGGCCAGCACCCCGACGAAGACCATCGACAGGCTGACCAGCACCGGCGACGCGCTGCCCAGCCCGCTGAAGCCCTGCTCGCTGTCGAAGGCGACACCGCTGCCGCCGAAGTTGACCATCACGGGCACGAACACCCCGACCACCGCCAGGGTGATCAGGTTGGCCCGGCGGCGGGCGTCCCGCCACCAGTACCGGCACTCGCGGGCGGTCAGCGCGCCGAACCGGGTCCGTCCCAGCCAGCCGAGCGGTCGGGGGAAGAGTTGGGCGACCGCGCCGCCGGTCGGGCCCCGGCGGGCGGGTGCCGGCCCGGCGGTGGCGGTACCGACCATCGCCGACTCCAGCGACCGGGACCACCACAGCAGCAGCCCGGCCACGGTGACCCAGGTGATCAGCAGCTTCGCCAGCGCCGCCCAGGCCCGCCCCTGCGCCACCTCGATGCCGGCGCTCCAGGGCGCGCCGAGCGGGGTCCAGCCCACCACCCGGGCCACCCCGGCCAGCCGGTCCCAGTCGGCGTCGCGCAGCGAGGCGGTGAGGGCGATCTGCACCGGGCCGAGCAGGGCGGCGAGCACCGCGAGCAGGACGGCGGCCAGGTCCCGTACCCGGCGGGACCGGAGCATGGAGGCGAACGCGCTGGTCAGCGCGCGACTGCCGGCGACGCAGAGCAGCAGCCCGGAGAGCACCCCGAGCACGGCGACCAGCCCGGCCAACCAGCCGCCGAGCAGGGCGGCGGTGACCACCAGCCCGAAGAGCGCGAGCAGTACCGCCACCGTGGGGACGCTGACCAGGGCGGCGGCGGCCAGCCCGGTGACCAGGGTGCGGCGGGTCAGCGGCAGCAGCGCGAACCGGGCCGGGTCGAGGGTCTCGTCCACCCCGAAGAAGACCAGCGGCAGGATCAGCCAGCCCAGCGCGACCAGGCCGCCGCCGAGCGCCGCCGCCAGGATCGCGTACTGGTCGTTGCCGGCGAGACCGGGCGCGGCGAAGAGGAAGAAGCCGCCGACCGCGAACCAGAGCCCGAAGAACGCGCCGAACACGAACAGCGCGATCCGCCAGCCCTGGCCCCGGAAGTTGTTCGCGGTGACACGCAGTTTCAGGCGGACGAAGTGTCGGGCGCGCACCGGTCGGGCCGGCCCGGAGCCGTCGACCGCCGGGCTCACCGGGACAGCCACGCCAACTCCTCGCCGGTGGCGGTACGCCCGCCGACCACCTCGACGAAGACGTCCTCCAGGGCCCGGCCGGCGCGTACCTCGTCGAGGGTGCCGACCCGCTTGATGGTCCCGTCGGCGAGGATCGCGACGTGCGAGCAGAGCCGCTCGACGACCTCCATCACGTGGCTGGAGAAGACCACCGTCCCGCCCCCGGTGACGTACCGGTGCAGGATGTCGCGGATCAGCGCGGCGGAGACCGGGTCGACCGCCTCGAACGGCTCGTCCAGCACCAGCAGCCGGGGCCCGTGCAGCAGCGCGCAGGCCAGGCCGATCTTCTTCTTCATGCCGGCGGAGTAGTCGACCACCAGGGTCCGGCCGGCGTCGCCGAGGGCGAGCACGTCCAGCAGTTCGGCGGCCCGCCGGTCCACCACCGCCGGGTCCATCCCGCGCAGCAGACCGTGGTACGCCAGCAGTTCGGCGCCGCTGAGCCGGTCGAAGAGGCGTACCCCGTCGGGCATCACGCCGAGGAGTTGCTTGGCCCGTACCGGGTCGGCCCAGACGTCGTACCCGAGCACCCGGGCCTGCCCGCCGTCGGGACGGAGCAGGCCGACGGCCATCGACAGGGTGGTGGTCTTGCCCGCGCCGTTCGGGCCGAGCAGGCCGTAGAACGAGCCGGTCGGGACGTCGAGGTCGACCCCCGCGACCGCGACCTTGCTGTCGAACCGCTTGACCAGCCCGCGCAGCGCGAGCGCCGGGTGCTCCTCAGTCATGGTCCGACCGTATCCGCCCTGGGCCACCGTCCGCTTCCGCCGGGGTACGAACTGTGTCTCCGCCCTGGGCAGGAGCCGGTCCGCCGGGCGGCTGACCCGGCGGCCCCGCCGGGGACCCGGTGTTTGGAAGGGGCCCTTCCTCTACCGAAAGCGTTAACAGGGGGCCCTTCCTTACCGGCGGAGGGCTTCGGGGGCGTGCAGGCGGAGCATGATCGTGGCGACGTCGGCGGGGGCGCGGCGGCGGGTGGCCATCGACACGACGATCATCACCGAGAAGGCCAACGGGACCGTCCAGGCGGCCGGCTGCGCGATCAGCGTCGCCGGCCAGCCGGTCAGCGGAGGGCCGAGCACGGTGAGCAGGACCGCGCCGACGGCCGCGCCGCCGCCGGCCAGCACCCCGGCGGTGGCGCCCAGGTCGGTCAGCCCACGCCACCAGATGCCGAGCACCAGCAGCGGGCAGAAGCTGGACGCGGCGACCGCGAAGGCCAGTCCCACCACCTGGGAGACGTCCAGCCCGGAGACGTTCAGCGCGAGCACCGCCGGCACCCCGCCGGCGATCACCGTGGCCAGCCGGAAGCCGCGTACCGAGCCGCGCCCGAGCACGTCGGTGGAGATCACCCCGGCCACGCTGGTGAGCAGCCCGGACGAGGTGGAGAGGAAGGCCGCGAACGCCCCGGCGGCGACCAGCGCGGCGAGCAGCCGGCCGGTGGTGCCGGCCCCGAGCGCGGCCTCGGGCAGCAGCACCACCACCGCGTCGGTCTGCCCGGTGACCAGCAGGTGCGGGGTGTAGATCCGGCCGAGCACCCCGTACAGGGTGGGCAGCAGGTAGAACGCGCCGACCAGGGCCAGCACCACCAGGGTGGTGCGCCGGGCGGCGGCCCCGTCCGGGTTGGTGTAGAACCGCACCAGCACGTGCGGTAACCCCATGGTGCCGAGGAAGGTCGCCAGGATCAGCGAGTACGTGGCGAAGAGTCCCCGGTCGTCGTCCCCGGCGGCGCTGGGCAGCAGCCAGTCGGCGGCCCCGGTGGCCACTCCGGCGACCTCGGGCACCGGCTCGCCCGCGGCGAAGGTCAGCTCGTCGCCGGGGCGTACCTCCCGGCTCCGGCCGTCGGGGTAGGTGAGGGTGGCGGGGTGCTCGACGACGACGGTGGTCGCGGTCCGGAACGCCGGCCCGTCGGGCGGGGTCACCGCCGGCCGGGCGTCGGCCTGCCACTGCAACGCCAGGAAGATCGCCGGTACGGCGAGCGCGGTCAGCTTCAGCCAGTACTGGAACGCCTGGACGAAGGTGATCGCCCGCATCCCGCCGAGCGCCACGTTGGCGGTGACCACCACCGCCACCAGCAGCGCCCCCACCGGGTACGGCGACCCGGCGACCGTGGCCAGGGTGAGTCCCGCCCCCTGCAACTGCGGCACCAGGTACAGCCAGCCGATGAAGATCACGAAGACCGTGGCGAGGGTACGCAACCGGCGGGAGCGCAGCCGCAGCTCGCAGAAGTCCGGCAGGGTGAACGCCCCGGAACGGCGCAGCGGGGCGGCGACGAAGAGCAGCAGCGCCAGGTACCCGGCGGCGAACCCGACCGGGTACCAGAGCACGTCCACGCCGTACTTGAGGACCAGCCCGGCGATGCCGAGGAAGCTCGCCGCCGACAGGTACTCCCCGCCGATCGCGGCGGCGTTCCAGGTGGGGCTGACCACCCGGGAGGCGACCAGGAAGTCGGAGGTGGTCCGGGCCAGCCGCAGCCCGTAGAAGCCGATGCCGACGGTGACCAGGGTGACCGCCACGATCGCCGGTACCACGAGGGCGTTGTCCATCTCAGCGCTCCGGCCGCTGCACCAGGTCGGTGAAGTCCTGCTCGTTGCGCTCGGCCAGCCGGACGTACCCCCAGCCGACGACGATCAGGAAGGGGAAGGACGCCACGCCGAGCAGCAGCCACGGCAGGTTGACCCCGAGCAGGGTGGTCCGCCCGATCGACGGGGCGATCGCGAACAGCAGCGGCAGCCCGCCCAGCCCGATCACCACCAGCAGCGACATCCGCAGGGCCAGCGCCAACTGCGCCCGGACCAGCCCCCGCACCAGCGCCTCGCCGACCCGGGTCTGCTGGGCGAGTTCGGTGCGGGTCAGGTCGGCGGCGGGGGCCCGGCGGGACACCTCGGCGAGCACGATCCGGGTCCGTCGGGGCGGCTCGGGTCGCCGGGGCGCGGGTACGGGGTCGGTGGGGGCGGCCACTGACGCAGTCTCACCGCCCCCACCCGAATGTCAAGGCCCGGCCGGGCGGAGCCCCGTACGGGGTCGGCGGGGCGGCCACCGACGCACCCTGGCCGCCCTACCCGAGGGTCAAGGCCCGGTGGGCCGACCGTCGAAGAGCGGGCAGGAGAGGCCGGTGGTCCGCACCGGGTTCGTCGCGAAGACCTTTCGGGCCCGGGCCCGGCCCAGGTTCGTCGTCCACAGGTCCTCCCCGGGATACCGGTTGTCGACCAGGAACCGCAGGGTGCAGGAGCGGGCCGGCTCCGGCAGCCGGTCCAGGGCCGGTACCGCGTCGAGGGAGAGCCGGGACAGGTAGACCGTGTCGAGGGCCCCGGTGCGGGCGTACCGGTCGACGTTGCGTTCGGCGATGGCCCGGTCGGGGTCGACGAGGGCGAGGCCGAGCAGGGCGAGCACCGCCGTCCCCACCACGAACGGGGGCAGCCACCCGGCCCGCAGCCGGAGCACCGCCACCCCGACCAGCAGGAACACCACCCCGAGGGCAAGCTCCACGGTCGCCACCAGCAGCCGGAGCCGGGTGGCCCCGTACGCGTCGGTGTAGACCTGCATCCGGTACAGGGCGGAGGCCACCACCACCAGGCTGAGCAGGGTCAGGGCCCCCAGCAGTACCCGGAACAGCACCCGGTCGGCACGGGTGGACCGGGGGGCCCACCGCCCGGCCCCGGCCAGCACCAGCAGGGTGAGCAGGGAGACGGCGAGGAGTTGCCAGAACCCGCCCCGGGCGTACTCGGCGTAGGTGAGCCCGGCGGTGGTCAGCACGTGCTCCGCCCCGCCGAACAGGACCGTGAGCTGCACCAGGACGAAGCCGGTGAAGAGCAGGTCGAGCAGGACCAGGGGCAGGGCCCACTCCAGCCGACCGACCGGCCGGGCGCCCGGGGCCCGCAGCCCGGCCAGGTCCGGTGGCCCGGCCAGCAGGTGGGCCCCGGCGAGCAGGGCCCCGCCCACCAGCAGGAACCGGAGGACCCAGGTCACCACGCCGGGTACCGACACCTCCGGCAACACGGCACCGACCAGGTCGGCGAAGATCGCGTCCGCCGCGGCGAAGAGCAGCCCGAAGAGCACGAGCAGCCCCACCGTCACCCCGACACTGATCAGGATCCGAACGAGGTTCCCGCCGCCGGCCGTCCGCAGGGTGCGCAGGCCGCCCCGGGCCCAGGGCAGGGCCCGGAACACGGCCACCGGTGGTAGCAGCCCGGCCACCAGCATGCCCAACAGGCTGCGTCCCCCGGTCACCGCGAGGGTGGCGGTGATGAGGGCGGCGAGCAGGCAGAGCAGGAAGAGCCACTCGGCCGCCCGGAACACTCCCACCGAGACGAGGGCGATGGTGGCCAGGGCCCACCCGACCCGGACGACCGGTCCCGGCACCCCCGTGCCGTCGGGACGGTCGTCCGCGTGGGTCGGGGCGGTGACCGCCACGGTGACCAGGGCCCCGGTCGCCACCAGGGCGACCACCAGCCAGCCCAGGCCGGGACGGTCCAGGGGCAGGACGGAGGCGGCGACGGCGGCTGCGGCGACGAGCACCCCGAGGGCCACCGGCCGGGCCGGCCCGGCCGGTCCGGGCCAGCGTTCCTTCAGCAGAGCGACTCCCGGCAGGGGCGGAGGGGGCGGAGGGGGAGTCCACTGCGGGGGTATCCCCAGCACCGCCGGCCGCACCGGCCCAGCCGGCCCGGTCGACCCAGCCGGTTTAGCCGGCCCGGTCGACCCGGTCGGCCCGGTCGGCTCTACGGGCTTGTCCGGTGTGACCGGGGCATCCGGCTCGGCATTTTTGTCCACTTCACCCGTCTTGCCCGCTCTGGTGGGCTGGTCGTCCGAGGTGGGGGTGGTCATGGGGACTCCTCGTCGAGGGGAAGGGTCACCTGGATGCGGCATCCGCCGGCGGCGGAAGCCGGGTCGAGGACGGCGATGGAGCCGCCGTGGAGCTGCACCACCCAGCGGGCGATGGCCAGACCGAGGCCGGTACTCCCACCCCGGGAGGGTGCTCCCCGGGTGAAGCGTTCGAAGACCCGGGACCGCTCCGCCCCGGGGATGCCCTCCCCCTCGTCGCTGACCTCGAAGGCCACCAGGTTCTCCCGTCGCTCGGCGGTCACCAGCACGGTTCCCCCGCTGGGGCTGTGCCGGGCCGCGTTGTCGAGCAGGTTGGCGAAGACCTGGTGCAGCCGCCCCGGGTCGGCCCGTATGGTCAGCGGGGCCGGCAGGGGGGCGATCCGGAAGCGGACCTTCCGGCCGACCCCGACGGCGGTGGCCGCCGCGTGCTCCACCACCTCGTCGAGGAAGCCGGCCAGCTCGATCGGCTCCCGGCGCAGGGGCACCACCCCCGCGTCGAGTCGGGAGAGGTCCAGCAGGTCGGCGACGAGGTTCCCGAGGCGTTCCGTCTGGGCCAGGGTGGTGCGCAGGGTCGCCGGGTCCGGGGTGGCCACCCCGTCCACGAGGTTCTCCAGCACCCCTTGAAGGGAGGCGATGGGGGTCCGCAGCTCGTGCGAGACGTTCGCGATGAGTTCCCGGCGGCGCTGGTCGGCGGCGGCCAGGTCCTCGGCCATCTTGTTGAAAGCGGTCGCCAGTTCCCCGACCTCGTCCCGGGAGGTGGCCCGGACCCGCCGGCTGTAGTCCCCCCGGGCCATCGCCCCGGCCGCCGCCGTCATCTCCCGGAGGGGAGAGGTCATGCCGTGCGCCAACACCTGGGAGGTGAGCAGGGCCAGGCCGATCGCGGTGGCGGAGGTCATCGGGGGTAGCCAGCCGATGGCGTACCAGAAGTAGCCGAGCCCGGCCGCACCCGAGGTGACCAGTAGCACCCCCAGTTTGACCTTGATGGAACGGACCGGGTCCAGAGGGCGGGGCAGTACCCGGTTCAGCCAGGTCACCACGGCGTCGACGGTCACGCAGGCACCACCTCAAGGGCGTACCCGACCCCGTGCACCGTGCGGATCAGGTCGGCACCGAGCTTGCGGCGCAGGGCCTTGACGTGGCTGTCCACCGTCCGGGTACCAGCACCGGCGGCCCAGCCCCAGACCTCGGCGAGCAGCCGTTCCCGGGGCAGCACGGTGCGGGGTCGCTTGGCGAGGTGGATCAGCAGGTCGAACTCGGTCGGGGTGAGGTGCACCTGCACGCCGCCCCGGTGCACCCGGCGCTCGTCGGGGCTGATCTCGACGTCGCCGAGCCGGATGACCGGCCCGGACCCGGGGCGGCCGGTGGGGTCGGTGACGGCGGCGGCCCGCTCCACCCGGCGCAGCAGGACGTGCACCCGGGCGGCCAGCTCCCGCATCGAGAAGGGCTTGGTCAGGTAGTCGTCGGCCCCCACCGCCAGCCCCACCAGCAGGTCGGTCTCGTCGTCCCGGGCGGTCAGCATCAAGACCGGTACCGGGCGGTCGGCCTGGATGCGCCGGCACACCTCCAGCCCGTCGAAGCCGGGGAGCATCACGTCCAGGACGACCAGGTCGGGCTGCTCGGCCCGGAACCCTTCCACCGCGCTCGGGCCGTCGCCGGCCATCGTCACGAGGAAGCCCTCGGCCCGCAGCCGGGCGGCGACCGCATCGGCGATTGTCTGTTCGTCCTCGACCACCAGGATGCGCCGCTGCCTCATGTCCTGAAACTGTAGGCAGAAGCCGTGGAGATCGGTGGCCGAGGTTGTGAACAACCTGTGGAGAACTCTCCACAGCTGTGGATAACCCGGTGGACAACTCGTCGTTATGCCTGGTGTCGCGCGGTCTCGCCATTCGCGGTGCCGGAGCCGGTGGTGCCGGTCGGGGTGCGGTCAGCGGCTCCAGTCCTGCTTGGCGGCGCGGACCAGCCGGTCCTTGAGTTCGCGGGTGTGTCGCCGGCTCACCGGCAGTTCGGCGCTGTCGACCAGCACCACGTAGCCCGAGTTGACCAGCCGCAACTCGGTGATCAGCCGGAGCTGCACCAGGAACGACCGGTGGATCCGGACGAAACCGGCGTCACCCCACCGTTCGGCGAGCGTGGCCAGGGAGACCCGGACCAGGTGGGAGCCGTCGGCGGTGTGCAGCCGGGCGTAGTCGCCCTGGGCCTCCACCCAGCGCACCGCCGAGCGGGGCAGCATCCGGGTGCTGCCGGCCAGCTCGATCGGGATCGTCGGGTCCTCCTCGGCGCGGGCCAGCGCGGCCGGGTGGCCGGCCACCACCCGGGAGCCGATCACCCGGCGCAGCGACTCGGCCAGCCGTTCGGCGCGGACCGGCTTGCGGACGTAGTCGGTGGCACCGACGTCGAAGGCGTCCACCGCCCCGTCGTCGTAGGCGGTGACGAAGACGATGGCGGGTGGCCGGGCGAACCGGCGCAGGACCCGGGCCAGCTCCATCCCGTCCAGCCCCGGCATCCGGATGTCCAGGAAGACCACGTCCACGTCGTCGTCGCGGAGCACCCGCAGTGCCTCGGTGGCGTCGGCGGCGGTGTGCAGCCGGGCCACCCGGGGGTCGGCGCGCAGGTGGTACGCCAGCTCGTCCAGCGCCGGCGGCTCGTCGTCGACGGCCAGCACCCGCAGGAAGCCCGGTGCGCCGCCGGTCACGCGTCCGCCCGTACGTCGGGGTGGAACTTCGGCACCCGCAGGCTGATCTTCGTACCCGAGCCGACGCCGGTCTCGACGACCAGGCCGAACCGGTCCCCGAAGGCCGACCGGAGGCGCTCGTCGACGTTGGAGAGGCCGACGTGCTGGCCGGGTTCCTCGCCCGGGTCGCTGCCGGCCCGCGTCAGGTCGGCGATCCCCGAGGTCAGGGTCGTCGGGTCCATGCCCACTCCGTCGTCCTCCACCGTGATGTGGCACTCGGCACCCGCGTCCCGGGCCTCGATGCTCACCATGCCGGTACCCGGCTTGCGGGACAACCCGTGCTGGACGGCGTTCTCCACCAGCGGCTGGAGGCAGAGGAAGGGCAGGGTCACCGGCAGCACCTCCGGGGCGATCTGCAACCGCACCTGCAACCGGTCACCGAACCGGGCCCGCTCGATGGTGAGGTACCGGTCGATCGAGCGCAGCTCCTCGGCGAGCGTGGTGAACTCGCCGTGCGCCCGGAAGGAGTAGCGGGTGAACTCGGCGAACTCCAGGATCAGCTCCCGGGCCCGCTCCGGGTCGGTGCGGACGAACGAGCCGATCGCGGTCAGCGCGTTGTAGATGAAGTGCGGGCTGATCTGGGCCCGCAGCGCGCGGACCTCGGCGCGGGCCAGCCGCTGCCGGGAGGCGTCCAGCTCGGCCAGGGCGAGCTGGTTGCCGGCCCAGTACGCGGTCTCCAGGGTGGCCTGCACCAGCCCCGGGGCCGGCGGGCCGTCGGCCACCGCGACCAGCGCCCCCACCACCCGGCCGGCGGCCCGCAGCGGGGCGAGCACCGCCCCGCGTACCGGGCAGTCCACCCGGTCGCAGGGCAGCTCGGACTCGCCGAGCACGGTCGAGTGGTCGGCGGCCACGGTGCGTCGGGCCGCCGCGAGCAGTTGCGCCGCGTGGTGGCTGCCCCGGCCGTCGAGGGCGAGCAGTTCCTGCCGGTCGGTCAGGGCCAGCCCGGCCGCGCCCACCAGGGCCCGCAGGTGGCGGACGGCCTTCGCCGCGCCGGTCGCGGTCAGCCCGGCGCGCAGCGGCTCGGCGGCCAGCCCGGCGGTGTGCAGCACCTCGTACGTGGCGCGCTGGGTGGCGGTGGCGATGCCGCGCCGGGCGCGCAGCCGGACCAGTGCCCAGACCGCCGCGCCCAGCGCGCTGACCAGGACGACGGCACCGAGTACGGCGGAGAGGTCGCCGGTCACGCCGCACCCCGCCCCCGGGTCAGTACGCGCCCTTGCGGGCGAGCACCACGCCGACCGTGCGCCACAGGATGCTCAGGTCGTACGTCAGGGACCAGTTGTCGACGTAGTACAGGTCCAGCCGGACCGCCTCGTCCCAGGACAGGTCGGAGCGGCCGGAGACCTGCCAGAGGCCGGTCATGCCGGGGCGGACCAGCAGTCGCCGCCGGACGTCGCCGAGGAAGTCGCCGTCGTCGGCGGGCAGCGGGCGTGGCCCGACCAGCGACATCTCCCCCTTGAGCACGTTGATCAACTGGGGTAGCTCGTCCAGCGAGGAGGCGCGCAGGAACCGGCCCACCGGGAAAACCCGGGGGTCCTCCTTCATCTTGAACAGCATGCCGTCGGTCTCGTTCTGGTCGACCAGGCTGGCGAGCCGGTCCTCGGCGTCGACGTACATGGTGCGGAACTTCCAGACCCGGAAGGTCCGGCCCTCGTGCCCGACCCGGGGCTGCCGGAAGAAGACCGGCCCCCGGTCGGAGATCTTGATGGCGAGGCCGATGGCGAGGAAGACCGGGACGAGCAGGAGCAGGCCGAGCCCGGCGGCGGCCTTGTCCATGAGGTTCTTGGCCAGCAGCGCCGGCCCGGACAGGGTCGGCTCCTCGACGTACAGCAGCGGCAGGCCCTCGATCGGGCGGATGTGCACCCGGGGGCCGGCGATGTCGGTGAGCTGCGGGGCCACCACCAGGTCGACGCCGGAGCCCTCCAACTGCCAGGCCAGCCGGCGCAGCTCACCCGGCTCGGCGCTGGCCGAGCCGCAGACCGCGATGGTGTCCCCGCCGACCTCCCGGACCAGGGCGAGGATGTCCCGGCCGGCGTACACCGGCACCGGCGTCTGCACTCCCCGGGAGGCGGCGTACCCGTCGGTGATGTGGATGGCCACCGGCACCAGCCCGGCGGCCGGGACCCGGGTGACGGCGGTGTAGACCTCCAGGCACTCCGGCAGGGTGCCGACCAGGACCATCCGGTGCCCGGCCTGGCGGACGTTGCGCCGGATCACGTGCAGCACGAACCGGCAGAGGATCCGGTTGAGCAGGATCAGCAGCAGCGCGCCGAGCAGGGCGGTGCCGACGGTGTACCGGGACAGGTCGGTCTTGGTGGCGAAGGCGAGGAAGGAGACGGCGGCGACCACCGCCACGCCGGCCCGGATGACCCGTTTGAACTCGTCCGGGCCGAGGCCGAGGTAGCGCCGGTCGTAGGCCCGGTTCGTCCAGAGGGTCACCATCCAGCCGAGCGGGAGCAGCACGAACGCCACGGTGTGGAACCAGGTGGGGTCGACGTCGGCGTTGTAGAAACCGGCCCGGGACTGGTCGAACGCCTCGATCGCGATCAGGCTGGCGACCGCCGCCGCCCCGAAGTCCAACAGCAGCAGCAGCGCGATGTAGGGACGGTGCCAGCGGGACACCCGCCGCCTGGCCCGGGCCCACGCGGACCGGGGTACGCCGTTGTGCGACGGCGGTGTGGGCGGCTGGATCTCGAAGCTGTCGACGTGCCGCACGAATCTGCTCCGGCCTGTGTCGGTTACCGGGCGCTGGAGGCCTGCCGTCACCTCACCCCTTGTCCTCCCGCATGACGCGCGCCGCTCACTCACCGTGATGGCTCGGGTCTCCCACCGTTCCAGTTTCCCACGCGGACCCCGACCGGACGCGGAGCGTGCAGCATGTGTGTCCGGGTGAGGTCGAACGGGGAGCTGGCCGGCTCCGCCGTAATCAGAAGCCGGGGACCGGGCCACTATACCGGCGGACGTCGCCATCCCGGCAGCGGCGAGGGGGCGGTTCGGTCCGCGATGGGCGTTTCCGCACGGTGCTCACCGAGTGTGGTTACTCACCGTACAAGTTTCGACAACCTGCGGTCAGCGAGCGGCTTGCCGCCGGTCTGGCAGCCGGGGCAGTACTGGAGGCTGGAGTCGCTGAACGAGACCTCCCGTACGGTGTCGCCACAGACCGGACAGGGCAGCCCGGTCCGGGCGTGCACCCGCAGACCGGACCGCTTCTCCGCCTTCAGTTCGGCGGCCCGCTGGCCGAGCGAGCGCTCCACCGCGTCGCCGAGGACCCGCCGGGTGGCGGCGTGCAGCGTGGCCAACTGCTCGTCGGTGAGCCGGTCGGTGAGCGCGAACGGTGAGAGCTTCGCCGCGTGCAGGATCTCGTCGGAGTACGCGTTGCCGACGCCGGCCAGCACCTGCTGGTCGGTCAGCACCCCCTTCACCTGCCCCCGGCGGCTGCGCAGCCGCTCGGCGAAGCCGGCCTGGTCCACCGCGAGGGCGTCCGGGCCGAGCCGGGCCACCCCGGGCACGGTCGCCGGGTCGGCCACCAGGTACGCGGCCAGGCTCTTCTGGGTGCCCGCCTCGGTCAGGTCGAAGCCGGAGCCGTCGTCGAGGCGGACCCGCAGCGCGACCGGCCCCTTGCCGGGGCGCAGCGGGGCGGCGGACGGGAAACCCTCCCGGTAGTGCAGCCAGCCGGCGCGGGCCAGGTGCACCACCAGGTGCAGGTCGTCGTCGAGGAGCACGTCGAGGAACTTGCCGTGCCGGCGCGCGTCGCAGACCGTCTTCCCGGCGACCGCGCCCGGCGGCGGATCGTACGTCTTCAGCGCGCTGATCGCGGCGACCTCCAGCCGGTCGACGCGCCGCCCCACCGCGCGCTGTCGCAGGTACCCCGCGAGCGCCTCAACCTCCGGTAGTTCGGGCACGAAACTAACGGTAGCGTGTCTCCGCGTGAGAATCGTGGTGGCGCACAACCGGTACCGGGAAGCTCAGCCGTCCGGTGAGAACACCATCGTCGACGTGGAGATCGCCCAGCTCAGGGCGGCCGGGGTCGAGGTGCTGCCGTTCATCCGCAGCTCCGACGAGATCCCGGGCATGTCGAAGGGGGCCAAGACGCTGCTGCCGATCTCCCCGATCTACGCCCCGAAGGCCCAGCAGGATCTCTCCCGGCTGCTCACCGAGCACCGCCCGGACGTGCTGCACCTGCACAACCCGTACCCGCTGCTCTCGCCCTGGGTGGTGCGGACCGCACACAAGCACGGCGTGCCGGTGGTGCAGACGGTGCACAACTACCGGCAGGTCTGCTCCTCCGGGCTGTACTTCCGCGACGGCAGGATCTGCCAGGACTGCCGGGGCAAGGTCCTGGGCGTGCCGGCGATCACCAACAAGTGCTACCGGGGCTCGACGGTGCAGAGCGCGCTGATGGCCACCACGCTCGCCGTGCACCGGGGCACCTGGCACTCCGTCGACCGGTTCATCGCGCTCACCTCGGCCGTCGCCGACCACCTGCGCGACTACGGCGTCCCGGCCGACCGGATCGTGGTCAAGCCGAACGCCATCCCGGACCCGGGCCCGCCCGCCCCGTCCGGCGAGGGCTTCCTCTTCCTCGGCCGGCTCTCCCCGGAGAAGGGCATCGACCTGCTGCTGGAGGCCTGGCGGCGACACCCCGACGGCGCCCTCGGCCCGCTGCGCATCGCCGGGGACGGTGAGCTGCGCCCGCTGGTCGAGGCGGCTGCCGCGCAGCGGTCGGACCTGACCTTCCTCGGCCCGCTGGACCGCGCCGGGGTCCGCGCCGCCCTGGACGCCAGCGCGGTGGTGCTGGCCACCTCCACCTGGCACGACGTGTTGCCCACCGTGATCATCGAGGCGCTGGCCAGCGGCCGTCCGGTGCTCGGCACCGCGCTGGGCGGCATCCCGTACCTGGTGGGCATGGACGACCCGGCCGGCCCGTCCGGCTGGGTGGTGCCGCCGGACCCGGCCGCCCTGGCCGCCGCGCTGCCGACGGCGGCGGCGGGGGCCGCCGCGCTCTCCGCCCCGGCGCGGCTGCGCTACGAGCGCACCTTCCACCCCGACGTGGTCACCAAACGCCTCATCGACGTGTACGCCTCGCTCGCCCGCGCGCCCCGCTAGGCGACCTCGCTGGTGGGGGTTGCGGTGTTCCGGACCGAGCGGAGGATCGTGACCAGCCGGTCCACGTCAGCGGACGGGAACACCGATTCCGGCCCTTCGGGGGCGATGTCGCTGAACGGGGACTCGTAGAGCCGTTCGGGCTCCATGGCGCCGTTCCGCGTCAAATGGTCAACGATCAGGTGGAGGAAACTGATCTGGTTCCCGGTGAGGGTACGGCCGGCCAGGAACTCGCTGAACGCCTCGTGGGCCGCTTCCCGGTCGAGACCGACCAGGGAGCGGATGAAGAGCCCGAGTCCGTTGGACGAGTGGCGGGCCCGGTCGATCTCCTCGGTGCCACCACCGGCGGCCACCAGCATCTGTTCCAGCTCGTGGAGGTCGGTGGGGGAGAGCTGCTTGTTGCGGCGCAGCTTCTGCAACGCCAGGTGGTCCTCGTGGGCGCGCAGGTACGCCTGGGCCTTGTCGCGGAACCGCTCGAAGTCGGTACCGATCCTGATGTCGTCCAGTGCGACGAGTGAGATCTCCCCCAGCTTGTCGCTGAAGTCGGTGTAGACGATGGCCCGCTTGGCCCGCGAGATCAACCCGGCCAGGTCACGCAGGCGTCGACGCATCAGCTCCAGCATCGGCAGGGTGACGTCCGACCACCACTCGTCCCCGGCCACCTCGTCGAGGAGCTGCTGCTGTGCGCGGATCGTCGGGATGCTGGTCTGCTCCAGCAGCGTCGAGGCGATTTCCTGCACCTGCCGACGCAACCGGTCGTAGTCGGGCACCACGTCGAACTGGCCGAGCTGGAGGCGCAGCACCATCAGGTCGAACCGCTTGGCCACCTCGTCGGTGTCCTGCCTGTCGGTGGGTAGGCCGGCGAGGTTGCCGCCGATCTCGTCCACGGCCTCCGGGGTGAGTCGGTGCCAGCGCGCGAAGTCGACGTAGTACTCCACCAGGCGACGCTTGGGGCGTACGACGAAATTCTCTAGGTGGATGCTTTCCACCCTGGCGTGCAGGTCTCGGGCCAGTTCCCAACGCAGGCCCGCCTCGCTCTGCGTTCCGTCGGCGTCCGTCTCGGGGCCGGCGTCGGCCGGAAGGCGCTGGTCGAGGCGGTGGATCAGGTCGAGCTGAGCCTTGAACAGCCGCTCGGTCAGCGACTCGGTCAGCTTCCGCTGGGCCGGCTCGGGATTCTCGTTGAAGTACTCGAAGTTCCGGCAGAAGTCGAAGACCAGGAAGTCCTTCTTGTCCTGCCCGGGGCCGTAGAGATCCTTGCGGAGGCGGGTGCCCCGGCCGATCATCTGGAGGAACTTCGACTTCGACCGGACGGGCTTGCAGAAGACCAGGTTGACGACCTCGGGCACGTCGATGCCCGTGTCGAGCATGTCGACCGAGATCGCGATGTGCGGGTCCTTCTCCGGCTGGGAGAAGTCGTCGATGAGGCTCTGCGCGTACTTGGTCTTGTACGTGATAACTCGGGCGCGGTGACCGGCATGCGTCGGATAGGCCAGGTCGAACCGTTCCTGGATGAAGTCGGCATGCGCCTGGTTCCGGGCGAAGATGATCGTCTTGCCGATCCGGTCCCCGCCGGCCACCTTGTGACCGTGGACCATCAGCGTCTCCAGGACGTTGTCCACGGTCTCCTTGTTGAACAGCCACTTGTTGAGCGCGTCCGGTTCGATCCTGTCCGGCGGGCCGTCGTCACCCCAGTCGAGCGAGTCCCAGTCGTCCTGCTCCTCATCGCTGAGGTCGTCGTAGCGGATGCCGTGCCACTGAAATTCCGTCTCCACGGAGAACGCACGGGGAGGGACGAGATGGCCCTCCTTCACCGCCTCGTCGAGGTCGTAGTGGTCGGTGGGGACCCCGTCCTCCAGGTGGAACAGGCTGTAGGTGTTTCGGTCGATCTCGTTGCGCGGGGTCGCGGTAAGCCCGACCAGGAGGCCGTCGAACCAGGAGAAGATCGCCCGGTACTTCTGGTACACCGACCGGTGCGCCTCGTCGATGACGACCAGGTCGAAGTAGCCGGGCCCGAAGCGCCGTTCGCCGCTCGCGGTCCCGTTGATCAGGCCCATCATGGTCGGGTACGTCGAGACGTACACCCGGCCGTCGGTGTCCCTCTCGGTGACCAGGTTGACCGTGGCCGCGCTGGGCAGGTGCTCCTTGAAGGCGTTAACCGCCTGGTTGACCAGCGCGGTGCGGTCGGCGAGGAAGAGCACGTTCTTGACCCAGTTGGCCCGCATCAGCAGGTCGACCAGGGCGATCACGGTACGGGTCTTGCCGGCGCCGGTGGCCATCACCACGAGCGCCTGACGCTGCCCGGCCTGCTCGAAAGCCTCGCCGATCTTCCGGATCGCCCGGTGCTGGTAGTGCCGCTCGACGATCTCCTGCCTGATGGGCACGTCCGCAAGCGGCTGGCGGATGGCGCGGCGCTGGATCAGCAGCGCCAACTCGTCCTTGGTGTAGAAGCCCTGCACCGGGCGGGGCGGGTAGCCGCTGCCGTCGTCCCACAGCCAGGTGTCGTAGCCGTTCGTGTAGAAGACGACCGGCCGCTGGCCGTACCGCTGTTCCAGGCAGTCGGCGTAGAGCTTGGCTTGCTGCTGGCCTGCGGTGGCGTCGACGCGGGCACGCTTGGCCTCGATCAGCCCGAGGGGCTTGCCGTCGTCACCCCACAGGACGTAGTCGACGTAGCCGTTGCCCGTGCTGTTGGGCATGCCGGTCACCGGAAACTCGCGGTCGTCCGGGCCGTCGAGCGGCCAGCCAGCCTCGGCCAGCATGAGATCGATGAAGAGGTCGCGGGTCTGCGCCTCGTCGTAGTCGTGGTCGTCGGGACGGGCCTCGTTGGCGGCCTTCGCGGCCGCGACCTGAGCGCGCAGCTTCGCCAGCTCGGCATCGAGGGTGGCGCTTTTCTCGCGTTCGGCAGCCAGGGCCGCGTCCCGGTCGGCGAGCTGGTCGGCGAGGCTCTTCACCTCGGCCTGGGTCTGCTGCCGCACCTTGGCGGTGACCGGCTGGGGAACCAGGCTCGGATCGAAGGCGAGGGTGTGCGCCGGGACCTGCGCCGGGTCGCGGGTGTAGTGCCGGGCGATCCAGTACGTGACGTGGAACAACTCCCGCAGGACCGGGACCGAATCCTTGTCCGTCACCGGCGTCCGCTCGTGCACGGCCCGGTTGCCCTTCCTGCGGATGATGTTCATCTTGGTCTGGAGGTCGGTGCCCACCAGCCTGCGCAACGTCGGCTCGTGGATCTTTCCGGAAAGGTCGTTTCGGTACGGGGTGACGAGTGTCGCGTCGGCGTCAAAGAGCCAGCCGAGCGCCAGCTCCAGGGTGCGCCGGGCGTAGAAACACGAGACCCGCGGGTCGGCGACAGCAAGTCGCTCAGCCCGCAGGGCCTCGTCAAGCAGCTCGGGCCACTCGGCCCGCAGGAACGCGAAGTTGCTCATCGGACGCCTACCCCCCACAGTGGACAGCCCTAGAGCTTCTCACATCAGAGCAGCCCCCGGAAAGCCCGATCCTGCAACGACGCGAAGAGCGCATCCATCTCCGCCAAGCTGGCCTCGTGTGTCCCTCGTAGCGTTCTCACCTGGGAGATCCGGTCCACAAACTCCTGCTGCTGCCGAAGGGGCGGCAGCGGTACCTGCACCGAACCGAGACCAGCCGTGTTCAGGTTGTACTGCCCGGCAGACGTCTTACAGCGGTCACGCAGGGAGGCGCGGCCCGCCGACCCGCTCATGAACTGCTGAATGAAGGTTGGCAGAACGCGTCGCTCATCAACTCGTGCACGTATGAGGTACGACGCGTAGAGGAACTGGTCTGTTGGAAATCCTGTGTCTTTTACCAAGGCTTGATAGAAAGCCGCGCAGCGGCCGACGAAGTCGGGGTTCCCGTTAGTTCTGACAAAGAGGAGGTCGCCATCAACGAGGCGGAGCCGGTCAAACTCGGCTTGCGTGGCCGGCACCGTCTTCAAATCAGTCAGGTTAAGCGTGCTGCCAATGACATTCGGGATTCGAAGAGCCGGGTAGCCCGTCTCTGCCGATTTTTTTGACGTGCCGTAGCGGAACTCTCTTACGACCTCAGCGAACGGCTTGAATTCGTGGCCAGGTGTACCGTGGCGCAGGTCGCCGAACATGTCGAGGAAGATGGATTGGGTGAGGTTGTCGAGGTGGGCGAGGGCTTCGCGGCGCTTGACGCGCAGCTCGTCTGCCCGATCCAGAACCTCTGCAACCCTTCGCTGGTCTGGCAGCGGAGGCGTCGGAATAGGGAGACTTGCTAAGAATGATTCCGGCACCCGCCGCTGCCCGGCGCTGCCGGTCATGCGCCGTTCGCCGGCTACTCTGACCGCCGGCCTGCGCAAAAAATGAAGGAGGTAGCGTGCGTCGAGTTGTGAACCCTTCGGTCTGATCACATGGAACTCGGTTGAGCCAACGCCCATCGAGTGGGCGAGCCGAGCCTGAGCAATCTTTCCATTCTCGAAGCAAGGCGTGATTTTTGCGACGAGAACATCCTCATGCGCGAAGAATGTGTAACCCTTACTTACCTCACCGAATGGCCGGTCCTTGCCGTTCTTAATAGTTCCCGTCACGGCGTCGACCGCCGACATCGAAACGAACGAGACCAATTCTTCGGAGCTTGGGCGTTCGACGAGCTTCGGGTTTATGGAGGCCACATCGCCGAGTTTCGACACCTTTAGTGTAGTCGTCATCCGAGCATCGCCTTCAGGTTGGACATGCCCTGCTGGATCTCGGACTCTAGGCGTTCGAGGTCGGCCAGGATGTCGAGCGGCGAGCGGTGCTCGACCTCCTCGTGCACAACCTCCTTGTAGCGGTTGAGGCTGAGGTCGTAGCCCTGCCCGACGATGTCGGCTTTGGGGACGCAGAAGCTCTGCTCGGTCCGCGCCCGCTGCAACTCGTCGCCGTCCCGGCGGGACCACCTCGCCAGCGCGTCCGGCAGGTTGTTCTTCGCGTGCTCGTCCTCGGCAAGCGCCTCAGCCGGCACCGGCCCCAGCTTCTCGGCCGGCAACAGCGGAGTCCGCTTGTCGTCCAGACTCCAACCGTCGGCGGTCACCTCGTAGAACCAGACGTTGTCGGTGCCGCCGCTATTGGTCTTGGTGAAGAGCAGAATCGCGGTGGAGACGCCCGAGTAGGGCTTGAAGGTGCCGCTGGGCAGCTTCACCACCGCATCGAGCTTCTGGTCCTCGACCAGAATCCGGCGCAGCTCCTTGTGCGCCTTGCTCGACCCGAAGAGCACACCGTCCGGCACGATGACGGCCGCCCGGCCGCCGGGCTTCAACAGCCGGAGGAAGAGGGCGAGGAAGAGCAGTTCGGTCTTCTTGGTCTTGACGATCTGCTGGAGGTCCGTGGCCGTGCTCTCGTAGTCGAGGCTGCCGGCGAACGGCGGATTGGCCAGGATCAGCGAGTACTTCTCGAAGTCGTCTCCGCTGGCGCTCTCGGCCAGTGAGTCGCGGTAGCGGATGTCCGGGCTCTCCACGCCGTGCAGCAGTATGTTCATGCTGCCGATCCGGAGCATCGTGCCGTCGAAGTCGAAGCCGTGGAACATGCTTTCGTGGAAGTGCGCCCGCTGGGCGGTGTCGAGGAGCGCGCTCGGGTGCATGCGGCGGACGTACTCTCCGGCCTCGACGAGGAAGCCGGCCGTGCCGCAGGCCGGGTCGCAGATCTCGTCGGCGGGCGTCGGGGCCGTCATCTCGACCATCAACTGAATAATGTGCCGGGACGTGCGGAACTGTCCGTTGTGACCGGCCGTGGCGATCTTGCTGAGCATGTACTCGTAGAGATCGCCCTTGGTGTCCCGGTCGTCCATCGGGAGCTTGTCGATCATGTCGACCACCCGGCTGAGCAGCGCCGGGCTGGGGATGGTGAACCGGGCTTCCCGCATGTGGTGCGAGTACGTCGACCCGTCGCCACCGAGCGTCTGGAGGTATGGGAAGACCTTGTGGGTGACGATCTTGAACATCGTCTCCGGGTCCCGTTCCCTGAACTTGGACCAGCGGAGTTCTTGCTGGTCCTGCCCGAACCGCAGGGTGACCCGGGCTTCCGGGAAGCGCTCCGCCTTCTTCAGTTCCCGCGTCTCGATCTCGTCCAGTCGCTTGATGAAGAGCAGGTAGGTGATCTGCTCGATCACCTCCAGCGGGTTCGAGATGCCGCCCGACCAGAAGGCGTCCCAGACGCGGTCGATCTTGCTCTTCAGTTCACCGGTTATCACGTGCCTCGTCCCATGGTGTCGCGTCAGGCTAGGTCTGACAGGCTAGCCCGCTGGGCAATCAGTGGGGGGTGTGGCTTGCCGGCGGGTCCGTCACCACGCACTGCGCACCCCGGCGGCTTCGGCCAGGGCCAGCAGGTGCGGGTCCGGGGCTGGTGACCTGGTCAGTGTCTCGGTCAGGATCGCCTGGCCGGCGGGGCGTACCCGTACCTCCGGTGGGGCGAGCCGGTCGGTGGCCCGCAGCACCCGGGACGCTGCGGGGGCGTTGCCGGCTTCCAGGTACGCCCCGGCCACATCCAGCAGGTACGCGGCCCGGTGTTCGATCGGCAGCGCCGGCCACTGCGATCGTACCGTCAGCATCTGGTGCAGGTCGACGGCGGTCCGGTGGTCGCCGAGGGCTGCGGTGGCGGTGACCCGGGCCGCGTCGACCGCCACCCGGGCGGGGCCGTCCGGCTCGGTCAGGGCGGTGGCGTCGTCGAGGAGATCCCGCGCGGTCGACGCGTCGCCGTGTTCGGCGGCGGCGAGGGCGGCTTGGAGGAGCAGCGCCGCGCAGGCCGAGCGCTCGGCCTGCGTGCCCGAACCGTCAGTGAGTGGGGCGACCTGGTGCGCGGCGGCGATCGTCGTCTCGAACGCGGCGCGGTGGCGGCCGGCGGCCCGCAACGCCTGACCGAACGACGTGGCGGCGACCGCCTCCAGCAGAGAATCGTCGGTGCCGGTGGCCACGGCAAGGCCCCGGTCGGCGGCGAGCCAGGCCAACTCCGCCGCGCCGAGCTTCACCGCGACCTGCGCGGTCAGCCGGTACGCCTGGACGCGCAGCGCGGCGGGCAGGTCTCGGCCGTGGGCGTCGTCGAGCAAGTCGGGCAAGAGCTGTAGCAGCATCGGGTACCGGGCATGTTGGTACGCGGCGTCGGCGTGGTCGAGCCGGTTCCGGTACCGGCGCGGGTCGATCGGGGCGACTGTCGACGGCAGCAGCCCGGGGTGGCGGGTGAGCGCGGCCTGGATCGTCTCGACGTCGGCGGACAGCCCGTCGGTCGGCCGGTCGGGTGGAGCGTCACCCAGCAGCATGTCGGGGTCGATGTCGAGCGCGGCGGCGACCTCCCGCAGCACCGACCACCTGTCGAGTCGGCGTACCCCTCGTTCGACCTTGTCGACCCACGACTTGGACTTGCCGAGCCGGTCGGCGAACACCTGCTGCGACATCGTCCGCCGCTGCCGCCAGTACGCCACCCGCCGGCCGACCGGCAGGCCGTCGGCCACGGTCACCGTCGCCGCCGGTCGGGTACGGCCTGGGTGGTGTCGTCGAGCGGGGTCCGCTCGGCCTCGGCCTGGGCGAGGATCCGCTGCTTCGCGGCCTCGTGTTCGGCGGCCTGGATCTCGGCGCCGGTTGGCCGGTCAGGGTCCTTGCGGGTACGTCTGATCATCGCCGCCTCCTCTGAGGTGCGGACCTTCTCGGCGTGGAAAGTTTTCGGATGCCGGCGTGCTGGACGAAGAGTTCTCGTCGGGCGATCGCGTCGCCCTTCTCGTTCACCTGATAGCCGTCGAGCCACTGCCACCCGTGGTAGGTCGGCCGGTCGAGGACCCGGATCAGGCGGAACATGATCGGGGTGGCGAACTGGACGCTGGCGGCCCGGGTGAGATGGAGCAGGTCACCGGCCCGGAGTTCGGCTACCGCTGGCGGTACCGGCGCCATGCCGTGATCCGGGTGCGCGCGACTCTGACGTCTCGGCACCAGTCGCTGTCCGTGCAGTGCGGGCAGCGGTGATGCCGGTGGTATTCGAGGACGTACCAGGCTTGCTGGATCAGGTGGGGCATCCGCCGGGCCCTCACGACCAGCACCCCGCCCGGTGCTCCCCGGCGAGGGCCAGCAACGGCCGCTCCGGCAGGTAGGTCACTCGCGCCACACCCACGGCTCGGCATGCACCGGTCGGATGGGGAGAGACCATCACCGACCGCAGGCGGTCGAGTGGGCTCGCCCGTCTGCGCGTGAACGGCCAGAGCCTCCGCAGTAGACCGAGGTACGTCGGGTGCATCTGTTGTCGCCGGAGCGACAACAGATGCACCCGGTGCTTCGCATGCCGAGCCATGGGACCTCCTGAAAGGTGACACCGATTCTGGTTCCCTAATCTAGGATCCTATAGGCGGATGCTACGACGGTGATGCTGATTTGGGAACCTTCGGCGTGTCGTCTGGCCGGCGGTCGAGGAGGCGGAATACTCGCCGCATGGTCACCCCAACGATCCAGCGGCGTCGCTTGGGCAACGCCCTCAGGCGAGCCCGAGAGGCCGCAGGCAAGAGGCCGGACGAGGCGGCGGAGGTCATCGATTCCGCATCGAGCAAGATCAGTCGGTTGGAGCTGGGTCAGTCCGGCATCCGGCTGACCGACCTGAAGCTGCTGCTCGATTTCTACGGCGTAACCGGGGAGGAGGCTGAGCCGCTCCGGGAGCTTGCCCGCGCCGGACGGCAGCGGGGGCGGTGGAGCGGCTACCGGAACGTGATCCCGGACTGGTTCCGTCAGTACCTCGACCTGGAGGCGGACGCGGCAGAGATCCGTTGGTACCAGCCTGAGGTCATCCCCGGCATCCTCCAGACCGAGCCCTACATTCGGGCGATGATCGACGGGGAGGACGTCGAGCGGCAGATCGCAGTGCGCCTCGAACGACAAAAGGTCATCGATCGCTCGGACGGCCCGGAGTTGAGCTTCATCCTCAGTGAGTCGGCCCTGCGGCGGAACCTCGGTGACGGGGCGACGATGCGGGATCAGCTATCCCATATCGCCACGCTCGCCAAGCGACCGAACGTCACGATTCAGGTCTTTCCGTTCGATGCCGAGACGTATGTGGTGGCCTCGTTCAATTTCATCATCCTCCGGTTCGGCGAGGAGGTCGCCTCAGACGTCGTCTACCTGGAGACGTTCACGGACGCGGATTACCTCGACAGTCCCGAGGCGCTGCGGGCCTACAATCGGCTGTGGGATGGGCTCCGGGCTGCGGCTTTGGGGCCGGCAGAGTCCCGCAGGCTCATCCTGCGAATCGCCGACGAGATGAAGTAGAGGCTGACATGTCGAACCCGAACCTCACCGGCGCGGTGTGGCGCAAGTCCACCCGCAGTGACGCCAACGGCGGCGCGTGTGTCGAAGTGGCGGACCTCCGCGACGGGGTCGCCGTTCGGGACAGCAAGGACAAGGCCGGCCCCACGCTGGCCTTCGACGCCCAGGGCTGGCGTACCTTCCTCCACTCCCTCAAGAACAGCTAGCCCGGACTCTCGCCAGCTGACCCGGCTCCGCGTTCCGGAGTCGGGGCGCTCTCGCTATCCCGTAACGGCGGGAGGCAGGTGCACCTCACTCGGACGGTGGCAGTCTGCTGGGCGTCTGCCCTGGCCACGACGCCGGGGGTGGGCCGAATGCGCGACGACCGGCCCGCACGCTGAGAGTGGCGAGGGCGGCGTTGGCGCCACCACCGATCACCGCGCCGATACCGAACGGTGCCGCACGACCGAGGACGATGATCCCCTGCTTGGTCCCGTACTTCGTGATGAAGTGCGGCCCCAAGACTCTGTTGATCTGACGTAACGTCTCGACCGGCACCTTGGCGACAACCTGACGTCCCCAGTGTTGCCCCGTACGCTCGGCGACCTTGGTGATGGTGGCGGAGGCGGACCCGCCCAGCATGATTCCCAGCACGATCGTGCGGCGCCGCTCGAGTTCGTCGATGGGGACTCCGTGGACTTCGGCGATCGAGAGCGCGAAGAGGGCACTCAGCTCAAGAGATGAGAGAAACTCTCCGGCCGACAGTGCCAGTGCGACTCCCGTGCCTACGCCGGGCGCGGCTGCCGCTCCGCCGACTGCAGCACCTGTCCCGGTCAGGGCGCTGACGTACATCCGTTCCAGATTGCGGATCACCTCTGCTGGTGTCGCCTCCGGCTTGCGCTGGCAGGCCCGGGCGATATTCCTCTGCACCAGGGGGCCCTGCATGTCGATCGCCTTGTGCAGAAGGTCGAGGACCTTCTGCCCGCGTACGGCTGCTGGCGGAGCCGATTCGTCGTGGGCGCCCTTCTCCATGCCTTTGAACTCCTCTGCGTCATCCCATCCCGACCGTTTTCTCAGACCGCTGACCGGGTGAATGTCGTATTGACGGGTGAGATGTTCGATCGGCGTCCGCTGTGGTCGCAGTCAGGCAGGTTACGCTGCAGCACTCGACCGCCACCAGGTCCGAGAAGCTCGTCTGTACCGACGAACGATCATCGGGATGGCACGGCGGCAAGCGGGAGATCGTCCTACTCGACAAACTGCCGCGGAACCGCGACATGGCCGAGAACCAGCTCGAAGACGTCGTCTCGGACGTGAAGCTGCGCGCCGCCGATTTCCGTGCCCCCATGGGTCCATCGTTCTACGGCAGGGCCCTGCCGCTCGGTGTGTGAGAAGGGTGCCCTTCTCTACCGTAAGCGTTAACAGGGGGCCCTTCCTTACAGCGAGGCGCGGGCGGAGAAGGCGATGCTGGCGAGCAGGAAGCCGCCGTTGACGACCGTGAACGCCACGATCACCCAGAAGACCAGCGCCGGGGCGAAGGCCAGCACCAGGGCCGCCGCGAAGATCACCGCGCCGTAGTCGCGGACCAGCTTCACCAGGCGTACCGGCAGGGAGGTGGAGGTGACCATGCTGGCCGCGTTCGGGCCGGACTGCATCACCGAGGTGACCAGGTTGACCATCCAGGTGCCGGCGAAGACCGCCACCAGCCAGGTCGGGGTGTCGGGGCGCTGCGCCACGGCGGTCGCCCCCAGAGCGGCCACCAGGGCGATCTGGGCGGCCACGTCACAGAGCACGTCCACCCGGGCGCCGGCCGGGCTGCCCTGCCCGGTGACCCGGGCGAGCTGACCGTCGGCGCAGTCCAGGGCGTACGCCACCTGCCAGCCGACCAGCGCGACCAGCCCGACCAGCCAGGCCGGCACCGTACCGTCGGCGACGGCCGGCGCGAGCGCGACCACGGTGACCGAGGTGGCCAGCCCGAGCACCAGGTTGGTGATGGTCAGCACGGTGGGGCGCAGCCCGAGCCGCTGGGCGACCAGCGCGAAGACCGCGCCCAGCCACTGGCTGACCGACTCGCTGAACAGGCCGCCGCCCCGGTTGACCCGGTGGAAGTCGGCGACGGACGGCCGGGACAGCTCAGCCAACGTGCTGGCGTAGTTCATCGGCGTACTCTCCAAGCCGCCTCCGGGTCTCCGCAGGCGTCAGCGTGAGGTGTTCGAGGATGGTGTAGCGGTCCGGCCGGGTCCGGGGGGCGTACTGCACGACCTCGACGAACTGCTCGTCGTCCAGGCCCAGGTCGGCCGGGCGGGTGGCCAGCCCGTGCCGGTGCAGGCAGCGGGCGAGCTGACCGAAGCGTTCCCGGTCACCTCGGAGGAAGGTGCAGAACAGCGCGCCGAGGCCGGCCTGCTCGCCGTGCGAGGACCGGCCCGGGTGCAGGTGCTCGATCGCGTGCGAGATCTCGTGGTCGCCGCCGCTGGCCGGGCGGCTCGACCCGCAGATCGACATCGAGATGCCGCCCAGGATCAGCGCCTCGGCCAGGGTGGTCAGGAAGCCGTCGTCGGTGATCGTGCCGGGGTGGTTGATCAGCGCCTCGGCGCCGGTCCGGGCCAGGGTGACGGCCAGCCCGTCGATCGGCTCGCCGCGGACCTCGTGGGCCAGTTCCCAGTCGGCGCAGGCGCTGAGGTTGCTCACCGCGTCCCCGATGCCGGCCTGGGTCTGCCGGTCCGGCCCGTTCTCCACGAAGTCCAGGTCGACCATGACCGCGATCGGGATGTGCACCCCGTACGAGCCCTTGCCGCCCTCGTGGGTCAGCGAGGCCACCGGGGAGGCGATGCCGTCGTTGGCCAGGCTGGTCGCCACGGTCACCATCGGGATGGCGTACCGGGTGGCGGCGTACTTGGCGGTGTCGATGGTCTTGCCGCCGCCGATGCCGACCACCGCGTCGTAGTTGCGCCGCCGCAGCCGGTCCCCCAGCTCGTTGGCGGAGTCGACGGTGCCGCCGGTGACGGTGAAGACGTCGGCGGAGCCGAGCGTCGGCCGGCACAGCTCGGCGATCTTCTCGCCCTGCCCGGGGCCGACCACCACCGCCACGTCCCCGCCGGCCGAGATCCGTCGGTCGGCCAGGAGCGGGCCCAGGTCGGCCACCGCGCCCCGGCGTACCTCGATCGCCAGCGGCGTGTTGACCGTGCGGGCTAGTAGCGGCACGCGATCTCCCGCGCCCGGGCCAGGTCGTCGTGGTTGTCGACCTCCACCCAGGCCACGTCCCCGATCGGGGCCGCCCGGACCTCGCCGCCTCGGTCGGCGAACTCCTGGTACCCGTCCTCGTAGTAGAGGTTCGGGTCCCGCCGCCAGGTCGCCTCCAGCGCGTCGGCGAGCGCGTCGGCCACCTGCGGCTCGATCAGCGTCGCGCCGATGTACTCCCCGTACGCCTCGCCCGGGTCCATCAGCTTGGTGATCCGGGTGAGCTGGCCGGCGGCGTCGAAGGTCGTCTTCATCTCCTCGTCGGCCAGCGTCTTGAGGGTGTCCACGGCGAGCAGGATCCCGGGGCCGCGCTCGGCCAGCAGGGTCTTCTCCACGCTCACCGGGTGCACGGTGTCCCCGTTGACCAGCAGCACGCCCCGGGCGAAGTGCTCCCGGGCCAGCCAGAGCGAGTACGCGTTGTTCCACTCCTCGGCCCGGTCGTTGTGCACCAGGGTGAGCGTGACGCCGTACCGCTGCTCCAGGTCGGCCCGGCGGTCCCGGACCGCGTCGGCGGCGTACCCGACCACGATCACGATCTCCCGGAGCCCCACCTCGGCGAGGTTGCGCAGCGCGATGTCCAGGATGGTGGTCTCCCCGTCCACCGGCACCAGCGCCTTGGGCAGTGTGTCGGTGTACGGCCGCAGCCGGCGTCCCGCACCGGCGGCGAGCACCATCCCGATCATGTCGACGTCCTCCCTCGTCCGACTGCGGTCACCGGTGGAGGATAGCGCTGCCGGCCGGCGGCCCCCTGCGCAACCGGTCAGCCGGGCCGGGCCCGCGAGGTCAGCCGGGCAGAGCCGCCAGGTCGGCCAGCATCGCCAGGCGCTCGTCGGCGGTCAGGGCGGCGTACGGCCCGGCCGCCCGGCGGTTGGTCTCCAGCTCGATCGCCAGCCGCTCCGGCCCGTCGGGGAGGGCGTCGACGGTCTGCGCGGTGTGCCCCGCCGCGGTCCAGGCCGCCGCGTGCGCGTCCGCGCGGTGGTACCGCAGCGAGCCGAGCCGGTTGAGCAGCAGCACACCGGGCGGGGTGCCGTCCGGCTCGTACGGTGGGGCCACCGCGTGGAACGCCTCGCTCGTCTCGTCGGACTCCTCGGCCGTCACCAGGGCGTACGCCAGCAGCCGGCCGAGCGCCTCGACCAGCCGGGCCACCCGGTCGTCGTGCCCGGCCCAGAGCTCCTCGGTGACCTCGCCGTGCACCTGGTACATCTCGGTGAGGAAGGCGGTCCCCCGGTCGGTGGCCCAGATGGCCCCGTCGGCCCGGCGGTGCAGCATCCCGTGCGCCACGTGCTTGTCCAGGACGCGCTGGCAGATGGCGCTGTCCCGGTGCCGGGTCACCGCCGCGAACCCGGCCGCGTCGACCGTTCCGCCGGGTGCGGCGAGTCGGGTACGGAACTCCACCAGGAAGCCGGTGGCCGTCGGGCCGCCGTACCGTTGACCCAGCTCCGCGCCGCCGCCGTCGCGACCGGCCAGCATGCCGGCGACGAACGCCCGGTCGACGGCCGGGGCGACCAGCCCCGCGAACCGGTGCGGCGGCAGCGCGACGGCGTCGTTCACCGACCGATCGCGCGGAGGGCGGCGAAGGCGTCCTCGGCGATCCGCCGGATCAGCCCGTCGTTGACGTGGCGGTGCTCGTCGAGCAGCCCGACCTCGTCCTCCGCCAGCCACCGGAACTCGGTGTGCTTGCCCTCCTCCAGCCGGGGGCGGGCCAGGTCGCCGTCGACGCGGACCAGGAAGTCGCTCTCCACCCGGGTCAGCCCGTCGTCGCCGGTGTACCGGTACTCGCCGACCGGGCCGAGGACCTCGGCGACGGACCAGCCGGTCTCCTCGGTCACCTCGCGGCGCAGCGCGTCCTGGATCTCCTCGCCCGGCTCCAGGTGGCCGCCGACGATGTCCCAGCAGTCCGGGAAGAGGCGCCGCTGGGGGGAGCGTCGCTGGAAGAAGATGCGGCCGTCGTCGCCGACGATCAGCGCGCCGGCGCAGCGTAGGGGCTCGGTGGGCACGTCACGACAGTAGCGAGCGGGCACGTGGTTCGGCGACGGCCGGTTCGGCGGCGTACGGTCGGGCGGCGGGGGAGGTGTGAGCGGCGGATCGACGGGTAGGGATTCAGGTGCGGGCGCGGACGGGCCGTGACCCGTGCAGGAGGCCGTCATGAGCACCGCCGAGCGACTCGCCAGGCAGCAGTACGCGATGGTCCTGCGGCGGGACGTGGTCCGGCTGCCCGACCTGTACGCGCCCGACGCCCACTACGCCATGCCGGGTGTCACCCTCCGCCCGATCGAGCTGCCGGCGCTGATGCGGACCTGGACGGGTGCCTTCCCCGACCTGTCGGTCGAGCCGGTGGGGCGGGTGGAGACCGCCGCCGGGCTGGCGTTGGAGCAGCGGCTGACCGGCACCCACACCGGGGTGCTGCACACTCCGCTGGGCACGGTCGCGCCGACCGGGCGGACGGTGAGCTGGGACGTGGTGGACGTGGTCCGGGCCCGGCGGGGCCGGATCGTCGCCTGGCGGTCCTACTTCGACTGGGGGCAGCTCTACCTCGCCCTCGGAGTGCGGTTGGCCGGGCTCTCCCGGGAGCTGCGGCCGGCGGTGGACCGGCCCGCCGGGCCGCTCGCCGTGGCGGCCTGACCCGCGTCGGCCGGGAGGGTCGGTCGGGAGGTGGGGTCACCCGTCCCGGTGGCTCATGATGCGGACATCGCCGTGCCGTCGCCACCTGCCCGAGGGCCGCCCGTACGCTCTGAAGCCATGACCGCCGAGCAGCTGATCTCCTTCGCCCGTGGCGCTCCCTCGCTGGACATCGTCGACGTCGAGGGCCTCAAGGCCGCCGCCGTCCGCGCCTTCGACACCGACCCCGCCGGGGTGACCGCGTACGGCACCTCCGTCGGCTACCCGCCCCTGCGTCAGTGGATCGCCGACAAGCACGGTGTCGAGGCCGATCAGGTGCTGGTCACCAACGGCTCGTTGCAGGCCGACGCGTTCCTCTTCGACCACCTGGTCCGTGCCGGCGACGCGGTGGTGGTGGAGCGTCCGACGTACGACCGGACCCTGCTCAACCTGCGGCAGCTCGGCAGCGAGGTGCACGCGGTGACCATCCAGCCGGACGGGCTCGACACCGCCGAGCTGCGCAAGCTGCTGGAGTCGGGGGTCCGGCCCCGCCTCGCGCACGTCATCCCGAACTACCAGAACCCCGCCGGGGTGACCCTGTCCCTGGAGAAGCGGCGGGAGCTGCTCGACCTGGCGTCGGAGTACGGCTTCACCATCTTCGAGGACGACCCGTACGCGGACATCCGGTTCCGGGGTGAGGCGCTGCCGTCGATGCTGTCGATGGACACCCGGGGGGTCGTGGTACACGCCTCCAGCTTCACCAAGACGGTCTGCCCCGGGGTGCGGGTCGGGTACCTGGTCGGTCCGGCGGCGCTGATCGCGGAGATCGCGAAGAAGGCGACGAACCTCTACATCTCCCCGGGGATGGTCTCCGAGGCGATCGTGTACCAGTTCTGCGTCTCGGGCGACATCGACCGCTCGATCCGGACGGTGTCGACCGCGCTCGGCGAGCGGGCCGGGGTGCTGGCCGAGTCGCTGCGCCGGCACCTGCCGGAGGCCCGGTTCGTGGAGCCGGACGGCGGCTACTTCCTCTGGGTGGAGCTGCCCGAGGACGTCGACGTGGAGCAGTTGGCCCCGGCGGCGGCGCAGCGCGGCGTCGCCGTGGTGAAGGGGAGCGACTTCGTCGCCGAGGGCGGGCGGCACGCGCTGCGTCTGGCCTTCTCGGCGGTCACCGCCGACCGGATCGACGAGGGGGTCCGCCGGCTCGCCGAGGCGGTCGCCGAGGTCCGGGGCCGCTAGCCGGCGGAAGCGCCGTTAGCTGTCGTATTCCCGATAGTTATCGGATGGTGACCGGCCCGGGTCTCCCGCCGGGCCGGTCGGCGACCCGACAATGTCGCGAGCGCCGTTCACATTGTGGCCGTGGTCACCGCCCCTGCTCGGGGTGCTGATCCCCACCGTGCCCGGACGACGCCGCGAGCATCATCCCCC
>NZ_LRQV01000016.1 GCF_001567585.1 Micromonospora rosaria | reverse complement strand
ATCGGTGTTGCAACCACCGGTTGAGCCCAAGAGAGGGGCCGAAATCTTCCAAGGTCCAGCGCCCGGGGGCATCCAGCCGATAGTGCGCGGGTCGACGCACCGCTTTCGGCCGGGCGGACCGAGAGCAGAATCCTGTTCGTCGTCAATCCGTGGCGGTCGGCGATTCTCCTGGTGGTCGGGGACAAGTCCGGCCAGTGGAACCGTCTGGGGTCGCGGGGACCAGGGGGCGGACCTCCTGGGCGACGAACCGGACGAAACCCTCCGGGTCGGGGTCGTCGGGGGTGGGTTGCAGCACCACCGTGTCGGCCCCGGCCGCCGCCCAACGCCGTACCTCGGCGGCGATCGTCGCCGCGTCGCCGGTGGCCGCCCGGTCGGTGGTCGAGTCGTACCCCCAGCGGGCCCGTTCCCGCTCCATCCGCGCGTCGGCGTCCGGGCCGGTCGCCGCGTGCAGGTAGACGGTGACCGGGTGCGGGTCGGTCCGCCCCACGGCGCGGCGACCCTCCTCGACCAGGGCACGGGCGGCGCGCAGCCGGTCCGGGGTGGTGCCGCCGGTGAGGATGGTCCCGTCGGCGATCTCCCCGGCCAGCCGCAGGGTGCGCGGCCCCACCGCGCCGACCCGGATCGGTACGGGTGCGGCCGGCGGCCAGTCCAGCGCCACCTCGTCGAGGCGCACGTACCGGCCGTTGCGGGTGAGCCGGCGGCCGGCGAGCAGGGCGCGCAGCGCCGTCACGTACTCCCGCAGCAGGCTGACCGGGGACTCCACCCGGGCCCCTACCTGCCCCATCCACTCCTGCACGCCGTGCCCCACCCCGACGTGCACCCGGTCGGGGAAGAGCCGGTACAGGGTCGCCGTCTCCATCGCGGTCAGCGCCACGTTGCGCAGCGGTACGGGCAGCAGGCCCACCCCCACCCGGAGCCGGTCCGACCAGGCCAGCGCCGCCGCCGCGCTGGCGATGCCGCTGGTGAGGAAGCAGTCCTCCCAGAGCCACAACTCGTCGAGGCCCGCCTCGTCGGCGGCGCGCACCACGGCACGCAGCCGTTCGGGCGGAAGTTGGGGCAGGAAGACGGCACCGAGCGTGGTCATGTCAGCAGCCTCTCTCCATCATGGACGCTGTGCAAGGAAGGGCCCCTTGTTAACGCATTCGGTAGAGGAAGGGGCCCTTCCAAACCGGGCGGGCGGGCGGTTACGCGGCGGCCAGCGGTCGCGGGGCGGGTGCGGTGGGGGCAGCAGCCGGCCGGACCGGCCCGCCGGTCGTGGAGAGGCCCAGCACGTGCTGGTACAGCTCCTCCGGGGTGAGCCGGAGGTACGCCGGTGCCCCGATCCGCCGCTCGTACCGTTCCATGGTCACCAGGAAGGCCAGCGCGTACGCCGAGCTGAGCGTGAGGAACGCGGCCGACCAGGCGGCGATGACCACGTGCTCGCCCTGCACCAGCCGGGTCACCGCGATCCCGAGGCCGCCCAGGTTGACCGCCGCGAAGGCGCGGTACGCCCAGGTCAGCCCGGCTCCGCTGGCACGCCCGGTGCGCTTGCGGCTCACCCCGAACCCACGTTCCCCACCGGCCAGGTCCCGCAGGGCGTCGATCATGGGCAGGGTGTCGGCGACGCCGAACGCCTCGCTGTGCACCAGGTGGTAGTTGCCCCGCCCGAAGAGCACGACGGTGACGATCGACAGCACCATGAAGGCCAGGAAGGCGAAGCCGTACACGGCGTACGGGCCGGAGACCGGGGCCACCCCGGTCAGGACCGCCGCGATCGGCGCGACCAGGTACGCCAGCCGGTTCAGCCCCTGGAGGTGGGTGACCAGCGCGCTGAGGTAGTTCAGCCGCTGGGACAGGGTGAGACCGCGTACCCACAGGGGCGAGTCCGGGTTGCGGAACAGCAGGCGCAGGCTCCCCGAGGCCCACCGGCGGCGGGTCCGGTAGTACTCCTCCAGGTTCTCCACCTCCAGCCCGTACGCCAGCGGGGTACGCAGGTAGACCGAGCGCCAGCCCCGGGCGTGCAGCCGCAGCGAGGTGTGGATGTCCTCGGTGGGGGTGTCCGGGGCGAAGCCGCCGGTGGTGTCGAGCGCGCTGCGCCGCAGCATCGCCGAGGTGCCGGTGTAGATCGCGCTGTTGGTGCGGTTCTTGGTTGGCTGGATGCCCCCGTAGAACATGGCCTGCTCGTGCCAGCCGGCGTCGTCGCCGCGCCGGCGGCGGAAGGTGAACGACTCGGTGTTGTAGAACGACTGCGGCGACTGCACCACCGCCACCTGCGGGTCGTCGAAGTACCCGATGGTCTGCTCGATCAGCTCCGGCAGCGGCACGTGGTCCGCGTCGAGGGTGACGACGAACTCGGCGTCGGTCGCGGTGAGCCCGGAGTTCAGGTTGCCGGCCTTGGCCCCGCCGCGCTCGGTGCGGGCCAGGTACCCCGCGCCGTACCGGTCGGCCAGCTCGCGTACCTCGTCGCGGGCCGCGTCGTCGAGGACGAGGACCCGGCGGACGCCCCGGACCCGGGTCGCCCCGATGACCGTGGGCTCCAGCACGGAGAGGGGTTCGTTGAGGGTGGGGATGAGGATGTCGACGGTCTTCGTCGTCCCGGTCACCACCCGGGGCACCGGCCGGACGGCGCGGCGCAGGCTGACCACGAAGAGGATCGAGGTGACCAGGCCGAACATCTCCGCCGCCCAGGCCAGCGGCCCGAACCAGACCCCCCAGTTGGCCACCACGGTCCGCCAGACGGCGAAGACCGCGGCCAGGGTGAGGAAGGCGACGTAGAGCACCGGGAGGTACCAGGGGTCCCGGTCGGTGGTCTGTCGGAGCCGGTAGGGGGTCATCGGGTACCTGCTTCCTGATCGACGATGGCGGGGGCGGGCGGCGGGACGGTGCCGGGCGGGGCGGCGACGAGCCGGGACAGGTCGTGGTGCAGGGCGGGCGCGGCCACCAGCACGCCGCTGCCCAGGGCGGTGACCCGGGCCCCCGCCTCGCGGGCGACGAGCGCCCCGGCGGCCCAGTCCCAGCGGGCCAACTCGTCCTCGTAGTACGCGTCGTAGCGGCCGGCGGCGACCCAGCAGAGGGTCAGCGCGGCGCTGCCGTTGCTGCGGATGTCCCGGACCGCCGGGAGCAGCCGGTACGCGGTCGCCGCCTGCCGGGCCCGGGACGCCGAGCCGTAGCCGAAGCCGGTGGCGACCAGCGCCCCGGCCAGGTCGACCGGGTCGGTGACGGCGATCGGTGCCCCGTCGAGCCGGGCCCCCTCGCCGCGCACGGCGGTGAACGTCTCGCCGCGTACCGGGTCGTGCACCACCCCGGCCACCGCCAGCCAGTGCCCGGGACCGTCCGGCCGGCCGGTCCGCCGTTCGCAGGCGACGCTGACCGCGACGTCCGGCAGGCCGTACAAGTAGTTGGTGGTGCCGTCGAGCGGGTCGACCACCCAGCGCAGGCCGCTGGTGCCGGCCCGGACGGTGCCCTCCTCGCCGAGCAGGCCGTCGTCCGGCCGTTCCGCGCCGAGCACCCGGATCACGGCGTCCTCGCTGGCCAGGTCCGCCTCGGTGACCGGGTCGGTGCCGGTGGACTTGTGCCCGAGCAGCCGGGTCCGGCCGGCCCGGCGGCGCAGCTCCGCGCCCCCGGCCTCGGCGGCCCGGACGGCGACCGCGAGCAGGTGTTGCTCCAACCCGGTTTCGGTGGTCGTGCTGGTCGCGGTCGTCGTGGGGGTCACGGCCGGCTCTCCAGCACCTGGACCGGCGTCGCGCTGACCCGCTCCGCCTCGGCGAACACCCGTTCCCGGTACGCCCCGGGCAGGCGGGCCGCCGCCGGCAGCACCGTGCAGCGGTGCACGGCGTCGTCGGCGTACGGCAGGGCCACCCCGGCGATCGGCAGCACCTCGACCGCCGCGTCCGGGCCGACCAGGGCGGACACCTCGGCCCCGGCCCACCGGCCGGTGGCGTCGACGGGTACCCCGACGACCAGGTGGTGCTCCCCGGCGGCGGTGGCCCGCAGCACCGCCAGGGAGCCGCCCGGGATGCCGGCGGCCTCCTCGACCGCCCGCCGGAACTCCGGGTACGCCTCGTTGGCCTCGAAGTCGCCGAGGGCACAGGCCAGTTCGACGTCGTGCGCCGGCCACTTGCCGAGGAAGTACCGGTAGTTGGGGGCCTCGGTGCGCCGGTTCGCCGCGACGCTGCGCAGGTGCGGCAGGTGCACGCCCCAGAAGTCCCGGCCCATCGTGATCGGCGTCCCGGTCCGGGCCACCCGGTAGGCCCACTCCAGGTCCTCCACCCCGTACCCGTGGAAGTTCGGGTCGAAGGTGAGGCCGTGCCCGGTGACCAGGGCCCGGGGCAGCGCGATCAGCGCGGTCCAGGCGAACGACCAGGGGATCACGTGCCGGGCGGCGAGCCGGGGGTCGGCCTCGACCGGGCCACCGGCGGCCAGGTCGTCGAGCACCTTCCGGTAGTACTCGTACGGCCGGACGTCGACCTCGGTCACGTCCCCGGTGTTGTTGTCGTAGTCGATCATCTGCCCGACCAGGCAGACCCGCTGCCCGGCGGCGAAGTGCCGGTCGTACAGGTCGGCCAGGCAGCGCGCGGGCAGCGCCATGTCCACGTCCATCAGCACCAGCACCTCGCCGGTGGCCGCCCGCAGCGCGAGGTTGCGGGCGTACCCGACCTGCCACGGGCGTTCGGCGAGCACCGAGACGATCCGCAGCCGGTCGGCGTACTCCCGGCACAGGGCCAGGTAGGCGTCGCTGAGTTCGAGCACGCCGAGGACGACCTCGAACTCGTCGGCGGGCAGGGTCTGGTCGGCGAGCGCGGCCAGGGCGAGCCGCAGGTTGTCCAGCCGGTCCCGGTACGGCACCACCACGCTGACCTTCGGCCCGTCCCGCCCCGGCCCGGCGGCCTCTCCCGGGTCGGAGCGCTGCGGGTCACTCATCGAGGTCCCCGGGGGCGAGCAGCACCTTGCAGCTGCTCTCGTCGGTCGGGCCGAAGCTGCGGGCGTCCAGGTCGCAGCCCAGCGCGGCGAAACCCTTCGGGTAGTCGGCCAGCGGCACCACGTGGCTGACCAGCCGCCCGGTCGGGATCCGGCCGGAGGTGACCAGGTGGAACGCCTCCACGAAGGACCCGTGCAGGGAGTCGATCGAGCCGATCACCGACAGGCTCCGGTCGGCCAGCAGCATGGTGTCGATCGAGGCGAGCTGCCGCTTCAACCCGATCGACATGTACGTCCCGCCGCAGGCCAGTTCCGGGAACAACGGCTCCAGCAGGACCGAGGTGGTGTCCACCACCACGTCCAGCGGGGCCTTCGGGTCGCCGAAGAAGTCCGTCCGGGCCGCGTCGAGCGAGGCGTACGCCCGTACCCCCTCGGGGAGCCGGTCCTGGGCGAAGGCGAGCCGGGCCGGCGAGTGCTCGACCACCACCGGGGTCAGGCCCCGCAGCGACAGCGCCCAGGCGTAGAGCAGCCCGAGCGGACCGGCCCCGAAGACGTACGTGTACGCGGCCAGCGACGGTGGCTGGATCTTCCGTACCCCGGCCAGGACGCAGCTCAGCGGCTCGGTCAGCGCCGCCGCCTTCAGCGAGACGTGGTCGGGCAGCCGGTGCACGAACGCGGAGGTGGTCCGGTACCGGCCGGCGAACGCCCCGTCGTAGCTGACCCCGCTCTCCGTGCCGTGCTTGTTGACGCAGTGGTTGATCCGCTGGGTCCGGCACATCCGGCAGCGCCCGCAGTACGGCGTCGGGTTGATCACCACCCGGTCGCCGACGGCGACCTCGGTCACCGCCGGGCCGACCTCGGCGACGATCCCGCTCGCCTCGTGGCCGAGGGTCACCCCGCTCACCGCCACCGGGTAGCTGCCGGAGACGATGCCGAGGTCGGTGCCGCAGATCCCGCAGTACCGGATGTCGACCACCACGTCGTCGTCGGCGACGGCGTGCAGGTCGGGTACGTCGCGCAGTTCGACGTCCCAGGCGGCGTGGTAGGTGAGCGCCTTCACGGCCGACCCTCCCTCTCGTAGGTGCGGAGCGCGTCGCTGAGCCGGACGAGGAGTTCCCGTACCTCGTCCGGGGTGATGATCAGCGGGGGCCGGATCTTGACGGTCTGGCCGAAGCCGTACCGGCTGCCGCGCACGATGAGGCCGTGCTCGCGGGCCACCCGGATGAAGGACTGGACGTCCAGGCTGGTCGGCAGGTCGAAGGCCTGCATGAGGCCGACCCCCCGGACGTTCGACACGTTCGTGAACCGGCGGGCCAGGTCGGTCAGGCCCTGGTGCAGCGGGCCGCCGACCGTGGCGACGTTCTCCAGGACCCGGTGGTCGCGCAGGTACCGGACGGTCTCCTCCAGCGCCACCAGGGCGAGCGGGTTCGCCCCCGAGGTGGTCGAGTGCTCCCACGGTTCGAGGACGTCGAGTTCCGGTCGCATCAGCACCCCGGCGACCGGGATGCCGACCCCGCCGGCGCCCTTGGCGAAGGTGATGATGTCCGGCCGTAGCTCCTGGGCGAACCCGGTGGAGGCGAAGAACGATCCGGTACGGCCGAAGCCGGTCTGCACCTCGTCGGCGATGATCAGGACACCGAGCTTGTCGCAGGTCTCCCGGAGCACCCGGAAGTATCCGGGCGGGGGCACGATGTTGCCGCCGTTGCCGAGCACCGGCTCGACGATCAGCGCGGCGACCTGCCCGCTGGAGGCGTACTCGACGAAGTCCTCCAGGCGGGTCGCGCAGAGCATCCCGCACCGGTCCGGGCGCTGGGAGTAGAAGCAGTTCGCGCAGTCCGGGGCGGGGATCTTGACGGAGTTGGCGAAGGGCAGCGAGAAGCTGCGGTGCCGGAAGGCGTTGCCGGAGACGCCGGTCGCGCCGACGGTCTGTCCGTGGTGGGACAGGAACAGCGAGAAGATGTCGGTCTTGCCGGTGGCCTTCTGCGCGATCCGGATCGCGCCCTCGGTGGCACCGGACCCGGTGATGTCGCGGAACCAGAACGCGCCGATGTGCGGCGGCAGGAACTCACGCATCATCTCGAATATCTCCCCGGACTTCTCCCTGGTGAAGTCCGAGGAGAGGTGCAGGCACCGGTCGAGCTGGGCGTGCAGTGCGTCGACGACCTCTTTCGCGGAATAGCCGAGAGAGAGGTTGAAGGTCCCCGACGCGCAGTCGATGTACTGCTTTCCGTGGGCGTGCAGGTAAATGCCCCGACCGGTGTACTCGCTTAATCCTGACGAAGGGGCCTCGGTCACGCTGGAAGTCAATGTACGATCCTTTCCGCGCCGTTTCTGGGCAGCGGTGAGCGGCGGGTGAGGCTGCGGGCCGCACACCGTGGTCCATCGGTTCTGAAGGCTGTGTCTGCTAGTTGACCTGCGTGGGTGTCGGGTAGGCGACGGCTGCTGGTCGGATCGTCCAGGCCGGATTGCCCGGGTCGGTCGTCGTTTCGGGTCGGTCGGCGGGCCCCTGCTCGTGGCCGTGGGGTGCAATTAACCTGCGCGTCACCGGGGCTTGTGACAAATGTGTGGAAGCGCTCCCACTGGTGACGTTTGTAAGCCTGCTCGCGGTGTGGTGCGGTGTCAAGCAGGATCGTTTCTCGATTAACGTCTATATCGTTCTGACCAGCATGGACGGCCCGGTGGCGGGCGCTGTGCGTTAGCTCACCCGGGTCGTCTGCGCGCAATTTCCACGGCGTGCCGGGCGGGCTCCGGTTTCCGGTCTGTTCGTCCACCATTTCCGATGGTCGTGACAGGTGTTATCGACAAATGACGAAGATATGTCGTGGCTGCTCAGTAACCGGGTGACCGGCCAGCGGCGTCGATGCCGGTGTTAAGACCCCCGCCGGGACGGCCGGCGGTGCGACTCGGCGTCGGCCGCGTCGGCCTCGCCCCGGAGCGGGGCCGCTGGCGGGTCGGGTGCGGGGTGGGCCACTCCGGTACCCGCCGGCCGGGCCCGCCGGGACCGGCGGGGTTACGGTCGGGGCATGGCTGAGCGCATCGCCCGCCCGCGGGTCGGACACATCCAGTTCCTCAACTGCCTGCCGATCTACTGGGGGCTCATGCGGTCCGGTGCGCTGCTCGACGTCGACCTGCACAAGGACTCCCCGGACCGGCTCAGTGCCGCGCTCGTCGCCGGGGACCTGGACATCGGGCCGATCTCCCACGTCGAGTACCTACGGCACGCCGACGACCTGCTGCTCCTGCCGGACCTCGCGGTCGGCAGCGACGGCCCGGTGCTCTCGGTGAACGTCGTCTCCACCCGACCGCTGGCCGACCTCGACAACGGCAAGGTCGCGCTCGGCTCCACCTCCCGCACCGGGGTCCTGCTGGCCCAGTTGCTGCTCGGCGAGCGGTACGGGGTGCGCCCGGAGTACTTCCGCTGCCCGCCGGACCTGACCCAGATGCTGCTGGAGGCCGACGCCGGGGTGCTGATCGGGGACGTGGCGCTGCGGGCGCTCTACGAGGCGCCCCGGCGCGGGCTGGAGGTCACCGACCTGGGGCAGGCCTGGCGGGAGTGGACCGGCCTGCCGATGGTCTTCGCCGTCTGGGCGGTCCGCCGGGAGTTCGCCGCCGCCCACCCGGGCCTGGTCAAGGAGGTGCACGAGGCGTTCCTGCGCTCCCGGGACCTCTGCCTGGCCGAACTGGACCAGGTCGCCGAGGCCGCCGCCCGCTGGGAGCCGTTCGACGCGGCGACGCTGGCGTCGTACTTCCGGGTGCTGGACTTCTCCCTCGGCGACCGGCAGGTGGCCGGGCTGCGCGAGTTCGCCGGCCGGGCGGCGGCGCTGGGTGCCGCCCCGCCGCTGCCCCCCGGCGGCCCGGCCTTCTTCACCGGCTGATCCGCGCCGAACGCTGCTGCGCCCGCCGCTGCCGTTGCCGCTGCTGCCGCCTGCTGCTGCTCCCGCCGCCGCCTCACGGTGTGAGAAGGGTTCCCTTCTCTACCGTAGGCGTTAACAAGGGGCCCTTCCTTACGTGCGGAGCAGGGCTTCGGTGATCTTCTGGCAGCTGTCCATGCCGTACTCGTAGCCCCGGTTGATCGGGTACCGGACCATCACGCCCATCGTCCAGTCGTCGGCGACGGCGAGGCAGTTGACGTGGATCTCCTGCTCCTGGGTACGGTCGACCCAGCCGTTCTTGATCGCGATCTGCTTGCGCTCGCTGGTCGGGAACGCCTTGCGGATGCCGAAGTCGCCGACCCCCCGGACCAGGCGCATCTCCTTGAGCAGCCAGTCGGTCCACTCCGGCCCGGCGGCGTCACCGTCGGCGATGCACTTGCCCAGCCGGGTGGTGTCCCGGGTGGAGAGGTTGGTCCGGCTCCAGCCCCGGTCGGCGGCGGGGCTGCTGTCGGTCATGTCGCAGATGGAGACCATCCGCTTGATCGAGGCGGAGCGACCGACCTCGGTGTAGAGCCGCTCGGTCCGGGTGTTGTCGCTGTCCCGGATGATCAGCGTGAGGTCGGCGAGCTTGGCGTCGGTGGGGGTCCGGCCGGCGTCGTCGGTGCGCCGCAGGTAGTCGGCCACGATCCAGGCCTTGATCAGCGACGCGGTGGTGCTGGTCTCGGACATGTTCTCGGAGCCGGTGATCTTGCCGGTCCGGGTGTCCATGACGCTCCAGCTCCACCAACCGTCCAGGTCGAGGTCGAAGTCGGTGGTGCTGAGGTCGAACGGCAGCGGCTCCAAGGTGGGGCTGGGCTTCGGCGTGGGGCGCGTGCTGCGGGTGGTGGGGGCCTCGTCGGCGCGGGTGGCGCTCTCGGGGCTGTCGCCCCAGCGGGCGACGGCGTTGGAGGCCAGCGGGGAGCCCGGCAGCAGCCGCAGGGAGACCAGGACCAGGCCGAGCAGCACGGCGGCGATGGCGAAGAGTTGCAGCGGCGAGGTGCCGCTGTCGCGGCGGCGGGGGCGCCGGTCGCCGGCCATCAGAGCTTGCCCACCGGCTGCTGCGGGATCTTGAGCGCGGCGCCGGGCTGCGGGGTGACCAGTTGGGTGGCGACGCTGGCGCAGACGTCGGCGCCGTAGTCCAGCCCTCGTGACTGGGGGTAGCGCAGCAGCACGGCGAGACTCCACTTCTCGGTGACGGCAAGACAGTTCACGTGCCAGTTGCCGTCGTAGTTCAACGGGGTCCAGCCGTTCTTGATGCTGACCCTGCCCTGCTCGACGATCGACTCGGGCAGACCGTCGATGATCCCCCAGCGCCCGCCGCCCTCCCGGGCCTTCTGGTCCGCAGGGTCGGTGCTGCCCCGGACCTTGCTCATCTCGTCGAGCAGGAACTCGGTGTGCTCCGGCCCGGCGGCGGTGCCGTCGGCGAGGCAGTCGCCGAGGCGGACCGCGTCCCGGGCGGACATCTCGGTGAAGCTCCACCAGCCGACGTAGCCCGGAACCCGGCCGGGGCGGGTGTCGGTCAGGTCGCAGGTCTGGACCATCCGGCGGACCGAGGCCTGCCCCCCGATCGCGGAGTACAGCATGTTGGTGGCGTCGTCGTTGCTGTCCCGGATGGCCTTGACGATGGCCTGCCGGAATCTCCCCGGAATCGGCTTGTCCCCGAGTTCCCGGAGGTAGTCGGCGGCGAACCAGGTCTTGATCATCGACTCGGTGGAGTTGGGCTTCGCCATGTTCTTCGCCCCGGCGATCTCCCCGGTGGCCCGGTCCAGCAGGGCCCAGGAAAAGAACTCCCCCTTGAAGTCCACCGACACCGGCCCGGCCGCGAGGGTCGGCGGGGGTGGGGCGGTCGGCTCCGGCGGAGTCCACGCCACGTCACCGTCGCCGGGGCTGCCGGCGGTGTCGCCGGTGAGGCGGGCGTACGCGGTCGGCACCACCAGGACGCCGCCGAGCAGGGCGAACACGACGGCGAGCACCATGATCACGCGAGATCGCATGAGTGGGTGAACTCCCTGTGGTCAGGGCCGGGGGAGACCGGACGGGCTTGCCGAACGGCAGGTCGCGCCTCCTGGCCGGGGGATGGCCTGGGTCGTGCCGACGGTTGTCGTCAGCCGCTCGGTGTGACCGGCAAAGCTTACGTCCGGACCGGTCCGGCGACAGTGCCCGGCGGTCGGCGACGCGCCCGAAGCTCGGGAGATCGGACCGGTTTGCGGCGCTTGCGCGGATTCACCTTCGTTCCGTGACCTACTTCATAGGTTTGCGCCGCCGTCGCGTGCTGCGTCGGGTCGATCTGAGACGGAAAGGCTCCTCGGAATTCTGTTACACCCTCTGGTGCTCCGAGTTGCGAGCTGTAACACTTGTCGGCATGTATGGCAACGACTTCGGTCCGGCGGACGCGCCCGGCGGTGGCCTGCTCGGTGAGGTCGAGGCGGCGGAGGAGGCCCTGCGTCGGGCCGCCACGCGCGACCGGCGGGGTGTCGTCGCGGAGTCCGCCGAGGACCTCCCGGCGTACTTCGCCGGGGTCATCGAGGCCGACCAGAAGATCGAGCCACGTGACTGGATGCCGGAGGCGTACCGCCGGACGCTGATCCGGCAGATCGCCCAGCACGCCCATTCCGAGATCATCGGGATGCAGCCGGAGGGGAACTGGATCAGCCGCGCCCCCTCGCTCAAGCGCAAGGCGATCCTGCTCGCCAAGGTCCAGGACGAGGCCGGCCACGGCCTCTACCTGTACGCGGCGGCGGAGACCCTCGGGGTGACCCGGGAGGAACTGGTCGACATGCTCCTCGCCGGCCGGCAGAAGTACAGCTCGATCTTCAACTACCCCACCCTGACCTGGGCCGACGTCGGCGCGATCGGCTGGCTGGTGGACGGGGCCGCGATCGTCAACCAGGTGCCGCTGTGCCGCTGCTCCTACGGGCCGTACGCGCGGGCGATGATCCGGGTCTGCAAGGAGGAGTCGTTCCACCAGCGGCAGGGGTACGAGATCCTGCACACGCTGGCGCACGGCACCGAGGCGCAGCGGGCGATGGCCCAGGACGCGGTGGACCGCTGGTGGTACCCGTCGCTGGCGATGTTCGGCCCGCCGGACTCCGACTCCACCCACTCCGAGCAGTCCATGGCCTGGAAGATCAAGCGGTTCTCCAACGACGAGCTGCGGCAGCGGTTCGTGGACATGTGCGTCCAGCAGGCGGAGATCCTGGGGGTCCGGCTCCCCGATCCCGACCTGCGCTGGAACGACGAGCGCCAGGCGTACGACTACACCCAGCCCGACTACGACGAGCTGATGCGGGTGATCAAGGGCAACGGGCCGTGCAACCGGCAGCGGATCGAGCACCGGCGGCGGGCCCACGCCGACGGTGCCTGGGTCCGCGAGGCCGCCGCGGCGTACGCCGCCAAGCGCGCCGAGGAGCAGGAGAAGGTGGCGGCATGAGCGAGCGCAGCGAGCGAATCGTGGTGGTCGGTCCTCGTGCCGACGGCGAGCGCAGCGAGGTGACGGCATGAGCGAGCGCACGGATCTCTCCCCGTTGTGGGAGGTCTTCGTCCGGGCCCGGCGCGGGCTGTCCCACAACCACGTCGGCAGCCTGCACGCCCCCGACGCCGAGCTGGCCCTGCGCAACGCCCGGGACCTCTACACCCGCCGCCAGGAGGGGGTGTCGATCTGGGTGGTGCCGGCCGGGGCGATCACCGCCTCCAGCCCGGACGAGAAGGACGCCTTCTTCGACCCGGCGGCCGACAAGGTGTACCGGCACCCGACCTTCTACGAGGTGCCGGACGGGGTGGCCCACCTGTGAGCGACCTGTTCGAGTTCGTCCTGCGGCTCGGTGACGACGCGCTGGTCGCCGCGCAGCGGCTGGCCGAGTGGACGTCCCGCGCGCCGGAGATGGAGGAGGACGTCGCGCTGGCCAACATCGCGCTGGACCAGCTCGGCGCGGCCCGCCTGCTGCTGTCGTACGCGGGTGAGCTGGAGGGCGCCGGCCGGGACGAGGACGCCCTGGCGTACCTGCGGGGTGACCGCGAGTTCCGCAACTGTCTCCTGGTCGAGCTGCCCAACGGCGACTTCGCCGTCACCATGGCGAAGCTGTTCCTCCTCGCCGCGTACCAGCGCATCCGGTACGACCGGCTGGTCACCTCCACCGACGAGCGGCTCGCCGCCATCGCGGCCAAGGCCCGCAAGGAGTCGGCGTACCACGTCGACCACGCCGCGCTCTGGGTGCGGCGGCTCGGCGACGGCACCGAGGAGTCGCACCGCCGGATGCAGGCGGCGGTGGACGAGGTGTGGCCGTACACCCACGAGCTGTTCACCACCGACGAGTCGGCTGCCCGGCTGGCCGAGCAGGGGGTCGCGGCGGCCCCGTCGACGCTGCGGGACGAGTGGCTGGGCGCGGTCGAGCCGGTGCTGGCGACGGCGACGCTGACCCGCCCGGCGGACGGCTGGGCCCCGGGCGGCGGGCGTGAGGGCGTGCACACCGAACACCTGTCGTACCTGCTCGCCGAGATGCAGGTGCTGCACCGGGCCCACCCGGGCGCCCGATGGTAGACCTGCGGGCGGCCGTGGCGGCGGTGGTGGACCCGGAGATCCGGGTGGTCACCATCGACGACCTCGGCATCCTGCGCTCGGTGGAGCAGGACCCGGCCACCGGCCGGGTCACCGTGACGATCACGCCGACCTACACCGGCTGCCCGGCGATGGACGTGATCCGGGCCGACATCCGGCACGCGCTCACCGCCGCCGGGCACCCGGACGTCGAGGTGCGGACGGTGCACAGCCCGGCCTGGAGCACCGACTGGATCTCCGACGCCGGCCGGGCCAAGCTCGCCGCCGCCGGGATCGCCCCACCCCCGCCGGCCGGCGGGACCGGGCGCGCGGTGGTGCCGCTGACCCTCGCGGTCCGCTGCCCGCACTGCGGCGCGCCGGAGACCGAGCAGGTCAGCCGGTTCGGCTCCACCGCCTGCAAGGCGTTGTGGCGGTGCCGCTCCTGCCGGGAACCCTTCGACCATGTGAAGGCGCTGTGACTGTCACCATCACCCGCCCGGTCCGCCGCCGGCCGGTCTTCCACCCGCTCCCCGTGGCCGCCGTCGACCGGCTCACCGCCGACGCCGTGGCGGTCACTTTCGCCGTACCCGAGGAACTGCGGGCCGTCTTCGCCTTCGCCGCCGGTCAGCACCTGACCGTGCGGCGTCCCGCCGGGGCCGGCGACGCGGCCGGCGGGGACGTGCGCCGGGCGTACTCGATCTGTTCCACGCCGGAGGAGTTGGCCCGGCACGGCCGGTTGCGGATCGGGGTGCGGGAGGTGCCCGGCGGGGCGTTCTCCGCCTACGCCTGCGGGGTGCTGCGCAGCGGCGACACCGTCGAGGTGTTGCCCCCGCTGGGGCACTTCACCACGGCGTTCGCCCCGGACCGGGTGCGCCGCTACGGCGCGGTGGTCGCCGGTTCCGGGATCACGCCGGTGCTCGCGCTGGTCGCCACCGCCCTGGCCGTCGAGCCGGCCAGCACCTTCACCCTGGTGTACGGCAACCGCACGGCGAACACCGTGATGTTCGCCGAGGAGTTGGCCGACCTGAAGGACCGGTACCCGACCCGGCTGCACCTGGTGCACGTGCTGTCCCGGGAGCCGGGGGAGTCGCCGCTGCTGTCCGGGCGCGTCGACGCCGACCGGCTGACCCGGCTGCTGGACACCCTCGTCCCCGCCGCCGAGATCGCCGAGTGGTTCCTCTGCGGCCCGTACGGGCTGGTGGTGGACGCGAAGGCGGTGCTGGCCGCGCGCGGGGTGCCCGAGTCGGCGGTGCACAGCGAGCTGTTCTTCGTCGACGCCCCGCCGGAGCCGGTCCGCCGCCCCGCCGACGAGCCGGGCACCGGTGCCGAGGTGACGATCGTGCTGGACGGGCGTTCGTCCACGTTCACCATGGGCCGCGACGAGCGGGTGCTGGACGCGGCGCTGAAGGTCCGTGGCGAACTGCCGTACGCCTGCAAGGGCGGGGTCTGCTCGACCTGCCGGGCGAAGGTCGTCGACGGGGCGGTGACGATGGCCCGCAACTACGCCCTGGAGCCCGACGAGGTGGCCGCCGGGTACGTGCTGACCTGCCAGTCCACCCCCACCACCGACACCCTCACCGTCGACTACGACGCCTGACCCCGGCCTGCGGCGCTGCCCTGTCGACGGACCGCGTGTTGGTGGGTGAGCCGCGCTCGCGCTTCATGGCTGGGTGATACGGCGTACGCCCTGTCGAACTGCCCTCACAGACGGGGCACGCGGGCGGGTGCCACCGCCGGGGCGGTCCTACGGATGGGGCAGCTCGACAGGACGTGAACAGGTGTCCGGCGAGCAGCCGCGACCGTTCGACGGGCTCGGCCACCCGCGCCGCCGACCTGGGTCACAGCCGGCAGCGCCCGCTACGGCGGGGGCGGGCCGTCGGCGTAGGCTCGGAGGCGTGACGAGGAGCCGGGAGATCGACGACATCCTGCAGCGCGGCGCGGACGGTGGGCGGATCACGCCCGAGGAGGCGCTGCTGCTCTACACCGAGGCGCCCTTCCACGCCCTCGGGGAGGCGGCGGACGCGGTCCGGCGGCGGCGGTACCCGGACAACGTCGTCACGTACCTGATCGATCGCAACATCAACTACACCAACGTCTGCGTGACGGCGTGCAAGTTCTGTGCCTTCTACCGGGCGCCGAAGCACAAGGACGGGTGGACCCACTCCACCGAGGAGATCCTGCGCCGCTGCGGCGAGGCGGTCGAGCTGGGCGCCACGCAGGTGATGCTCCAGGGCGGGCACCACCCGGACTACGGCGTGGAGTACTACGAGGGCCTCTTCTCCTCGGTCAAGCAGGCGTACCCGCAGCTCGCCATCCACTCGATCGGGCCGAGCGAGATCCTGCACATGGCCAAGGTCTCCGGCGTGAGCCTGGACGAGGCGATCGCCCGGATCAAGACGGCCGGGCTGGACTCGATCGCCGGGGCCGGCGCGGAGATGCTCCCCGAGCGGCCCCGCAGGGCGATCGCCCCGCTCAAGGAGTCCGGTGAGCGCTGGCTGGAGGTCATGGAGCTGGCGCACCGGCAGGGCCTGGAGTCGACCGCGACGATGATGATGGGCACCGGCGAGACCAACGCCGAGCGGATCGAGCACCTGCGGATGATCCGCGACGTGCAGGACCGGACGGGCGGGTTCCGGGCGTTCATCCCGTGGACGTACCAGCCGGAGAACAACCACCTGAAGGGCCGTACCCAGGCGACCACCCTGGAGTACCTGCGGCTGGTCGCGGTGGCCCGGCTCTTCTTCGAGACCGTGCCGCACCTGCAGGCGTCCTGGCTCACCACCGGCAAGGACGTCGGGCAGCTCAGCCTGCACATGGGGGTCGACGACCTCGGGTCGATCATGCTGGAGGAGAACGTCATCTCCTCGGCCGGTGCCCGGCACCGGTCGAACCTGCACGAGCTGATCTCCATGATCCGCACCGCCGACCGGATTCCGGCCCAGCGGGACACTCTCTACCGCCGGCTGGCCGTGCACCACACCCCCGCCGACGACCCGGTCGACGAGCGGGTGGTGTCGCACTTCTCCTCGATCGCCCTGCCCGGCGGTGGGGCCGGCAGGTCGCTCCCGCTGGCCCCGGTGAACTGACCACCCGGATGATCATGCGTACCGGCAGGGTTGGCCGGTCGAAGATAGCTTTCCTGCTGACCGTTCGGGGGACCGGCCACCCCGGCGGTCGGCAGCATCTCCGTCAATACCGGACAATCCTTAAGTGATCCTTAAGCGGGCAGGTGGTGAACCCCGGCCGAGCGGGGTGGCGAAGGTGATCGTCGGCCGCTAGCGTGCCGCGCATACCTTTCTTTCCACCCCCCGGGGGAACTTCTTCATGATCTTCCGTAACCGCCCGCTGGCGCGGCTCGGCGCTGCCGTGCTGCTCGCCTCCGGCACGTTCACCGCGCTCGGCGCGCCGGCCTACGCCTCCGGCAGCGAGACGGACCTCTCCATCGAGCTGGTCGGTACCCGGGTCGCCGCGAACACCCAGGGCAAGGTCGCGTTCGCCAAGATCACCAACCTGGGCACGAACACCCCCAGTTCGGCCTCGGTGACCACCGACGTGACGAAGGTGGACTTCAACCGGGTCCTCGCGCTCCCGTTCCTGGACGAGTGCGAGCTGGAGGGCGACCTCGACAAGCCGACCCTGTGGACCTGTGACGTCCCGCGCGAGGAGCTGCCCGGCCCCGGGGAGACCCTGGAGGTCCCGCTCGCGCTGTTCACGTTCGAGGAGCTGGAGGGAACCTACTCGGCGCCCATCTCGGTGACCGTCTCCTCGCCGGACGACACCAACAAGGAGAACAACCGCGCCTCCGCCACCATCGAGCTGACCGACCAGAACGGGCCGGACCTGACCGTGCTCGCCGCCGACGTCAAGCAGGCGGTCACGGTCGAGGGTGGCGAGATCCGGGTGGTCGGCGACCTGCACGCCGGGGAGACCGGCCTGCTGGAGTATGTCACCGTCAACCAGGGTGACCGCACCGCCGGCGGGATCACCGTCTCGGTCAAGCTGCCCAAGGGCGTGACCTTCGCCGAGACCGAGGAGGCCTGCGAGTACGGTGCGGACCGGTCCTCGGCCGTCTGCACCTACGACAACCTCCCCCTGGTCCCGCTGGAGCAGGACGAGGACGAGGACGACAAGGTCTACTCCGGGTACGAGTTCTTCCACCTGCTCAGCGTCGGCGAGGACGTGAAGGCCGGCAGCCTGACCGGTGGCACGGTGACCGTCGAGCCGATCGCCGGCAAGCCGGTGCCGCTGCGCGCCGCAGCGAAGGCGGTGCCGAAGAACGCCGTCGGCATCAACGCCGAGGACGTCGATCCGAGCGACAACACCGATGGTTACGCTGTCATCGTCGCCGCCCGTGGTGGCAGTGGTGGTGGCGGTGAGGAGCCGGGTCTGCCGGTGACCGGCCCGCAGGCCGGCCTGATCGGCGGCATCGGCGGGGCGGTCCTGCTCGCCGGTGGGGCGATGTTCCTGGTCGCCCGGCGTCGTCGGGTGGTCATGGTGGCCCCCGCCGACGAGAAGTCCAGCAACTGAGGTTCGTCCTCCATCGGCCCGCGCGGGCCGTTCACATAACGCACCGCAGTCGGGGCGGGATGGGTGACCATCCCGCCCCGACTGTGTGCGCCGCCTCCCAGGTGTTAGGAAGGGGCCTATACAGAAAGCGTTAACAGGGGGCCCTTCCTTACCGACCCGCGTGGGCGGGGTGGGGGCGGGGCTGGCAGAGTGGAGGGGTGAGCCGTACCCCGCAGGGCCAGCGCGCCAGCCTGGACAAGCAGCCGCACGAGGTCGCCGCGATGTTCGACGGGGTGGCGGCACGTTACGACCTGACCAACACGGTGCTCTCCTTCGGCCAGGACCGCCTCTGGCGTCGGGCCACCCGGGCCGCCCTCGGGCTGCTCCCCGGTGAGCGGGTGCTCGACGTGGGCGCCGGCACCGGGGTCTCCACGCAGGAGCTGGCCCAGTCCGGGGCGCACGCCGTCGGGCTCGACCTCTCCCTCGGCATGCTGGCCGCCGGCCGGCAGGCCCGCCCGGAGGTGCCGCTGCTGGCCGGGGACGCGCTGCGGCTGCCCTTCGCCGACGCCAGCTTCGACGCGGTGACCATCTCGTTCGCGCTGCGCAACGTCACGGACACCGACGCCGCGCTGCGGGAACTGGCCCGGGTGACCCGGCCCGGTGGCCGCCTGGTGGTCTGCGAGTTCAGCACCCCGGTCAACCCGGCGTTCCGCACGGTGTACCTGTCGTACCTGATGCGGTCGCTGCCGGCGGTGGCCCGCGCGGTCGCCAGCAACCCGGAGGCCTACGTCTACCTGGCCGAGTCGATCCGGGCCTGGCCCGACCAGGCCGGCCTGGCCGACCGGGTCGGTGGGGCCGGGTGGCGGCGGGTGGCGTGGCGGAACCTGAGCGGCGGGATCGTCGCCCTGCACCGCGCGACCCGACCCTGAGCGCCCTGGCCGGCCGGACGCTTCCGGTCGTCGGCGGGTAGCTCGTCGTCGCCCTCTGGCGGGACGACTGTCCAGTCGACACGACGGGCGGGTCGCGGGCGTCGCGAGCGGCGCGGCACGGTGGCCGATCCGGTCCGGGTCGACGTGGTGCTGCCGATTATCGACATATGGGGAAATTGTCCATTTTGTTCGATAAGGTAAGCGGCATGACCGGAGTAGACCCGTCGGCCGGTGAGCCGGCCACCGAGGACGACGCCGCCGAGCTGGTGGCCCAGCTCAGGGAGTTGGCCGGGGCCGACCCGGTGGAGGTCCGTCAGGTCGTCTCCGAGGTGTTGGCCGCTCTCGACCGGGCTGCCGGGGGTGGGCTCCGCGAGCATCTGCCGGAGGCGATCCGGCGGGACGTGGACGCCGACATCGTCACCGGCGGTCACCACTGAGCCGTCGTCGGCGACCCGGACCGCATCGGTGGAGGTCGCTGTCTCGCGCTGCTGCCACCCGAAACCGCGCGGAAATCGGGGAGAAATCGGGGTGCCGGGCCTTGTCACCCGCCGTCACCTCGGTTAGTTAGGTATGCCTAACCCGTCCCGCGTGTTATGGCGGTCATAGACTTTCCTCCGTCTGGGCTTGTGAAGCATTTCACGAGCGTGCGGGAGGAGGTGCGAGATGACCGCGGTGGAGAACGACGCCGACGTGATCGTCGTGGGCGCCGGCCCCGGTGGCTCGGCGACCGCGTACCACCTGGCCCGCCACGGCGTCCGGGTGCTGCTGCTGGAGAAGACCGAGTTCCCCCGGGAGAAGGTCTGCGGGGACGGGCTGACGCCCCGGGCCGTGCGGCAGTTGATCCGGATGGGCGTGGACACCTCGCCCGAGGCGGGCTGGTTGCAGAACCGGGGCCTGCGGGTCATCGGTGGCGGCGTACGCCTCGAACTCGACTGGCCGGACCTGGCCAGCTACCCCAACTACGGCCTGGTGCGGACCCGGCTCGACTTCGACGACCTGCTCGCCCAGCGGGCGGTCGCGGCCGGCGCCAAGCTGCGCACCAGCGTCAACGTGATCGGTCCGGTGCTCGGCGCGGACGACCGGGTGATCGGCGTGACGGCCGAGGTGGGCCCGGACAAGGAGCCCGCCACCTTCCACGCGCCCCTGGTGGTGGCCGCCGACGGCGTCTCCGGCCGGTTCCCGCTCGCCCTCGGCCTGGCCAAGCGGGAGGACCGCCCGATCGGCGTGGCCGTGCGCCGGTACTACCGCTCGGCGGCCCGGCACGACGACGACTACCTGGAGTCCTGGCTGGAACTGCGGGCCAAGGGCAACGACGCGCTGCTGCCCGGGTACGGCTGGATCTTCGGCCTCGGGGACGGCCGGGTCAACGTCGGCCTCGGCATCCTCAACTCCTCCAAGGCCTTCGGCAAGACGAACTACCGCCGGCTGCTCACCGACTGGCTGGCCAACACCCCCGAGGACTGGGGGATGACCGACGAGGCGAACGCCGAGGGGCCGATCCTCGGTGCGGCCCTGCCGATGGGCTTCAACCGGGTCCCGCACTACACCCGTGGGGTGCTGCTGGTCGGCGACTCCGGCGGGATGGTCAACCCCTTCAACGGCGAAGGCATCGCGTACGCGATGGAGTCCGGCGAGCTGGCCGCGGAGGTCGCGGTGCAGGCGCTGGCCCGGTCGGCCGGCGCCGAGCGGGAGCGGGCGCTGCTGGCGTACCCGCAGGTGCTCAAGGACCGGTTCGGCGGCTACTACCGGCTCGGTGGCATCTTCGTGAAGCTGATCGGCCGGCCGGAGATCATGCGGCTGGCGACCAAGCACGGGATGCCGCACCCGCTGCTGATGCGCTTCGTGCTGAAGCTGCTGGCCAACCTGACCGACCCGCGCGGCGGGGACGCGATGGACCGGGTCATCAATGCGATGACCCGTGCGGCACCCGCCGTGTGACCGCCTGAGCTGCGGGTCAGTCCCGCAACGGGCCGCAGGGCCGACCCCCGGCGACGGACGCCGTGCGGGACGTGAATAGTGTGATTTCGCCAACCACCGAGGGCAGGGAAGGACGAGCAGGAGAAAATCATGTCGCTCTCGCCTTACGCACCCATCATCGGGCTGTTCGCCCTCGCCGCGGCGTTCGCGCTGTTCTCCGTGGCCGGCGCCCGTCTCGCCGGCCCCCGGCGTCTCAACAAGGCCAAACTCGAGGCGTACGAGTGCGGCATCGAGCCCAGCCCCCAGCCGGTCGGGGGCAGCCGCTTCCCGATCAAGTTCTACCTGACCGCGATGCTCTTCATCGTCTTCGACGTCGAAATGATCTTCCTGTACCCCTGGGCGGTCTCCTTCGACATGCTGCCGATGTTCGGCTTCCTGGTCATGTCCGTCTTCATCGGAGCGATCTTCGTCGCGTACGCCTACGAGTGGCGGCGCGGCGGCCTGGACTGGGACTGAGGGAGGAACGGCAATGGGTATCGAGGAGAAACTTCCCGCCGGTGTCCTGCTCACCTCGGTGGAGAAGCTGGTCAACTGGTCGCGCAAGTCGTCGGTCTGGGGCGCCACGTTCGGCCTGGCCTGCTGCGCCATCGAGATGATGGCCGCCGGTGCGCCGCACTACGACCTGGGCCGCTGGGGCATGGAGGTCTTCCGCGCCTCGCCCCGACAGGCCGACCTGATGATCGTCGCTGGCCGGGTGAGCCAGAAGATGGCCCCGGTGCTGCGCCAGATCTACGACCAGATGGCCGAGCCCCGGTGGGTGCTCTCGATGGGCGTCTGCGCCAGCAGCGGCGGCATGTTCAACAACTACGCCATCGTGCAGGGCGTCGACCACGTCGTCCCGGTCGACATGTACCTGCCGGGCTGCCCGCCCCGGCCGGAGATGCTCATCGACGCCATCCTCAAGCTGCGCGAGAAGATCGGCCAGGAGCCGCTGGGCCCGAACGGCCGCAAGATGCTGGAGGCCCGCCAGGCACGCGGTGACGTCCCGGTCGTGCCGTACGGCTCGATGCCCTCGTCGTACCGCAGCGACAAGGCCCGCCGCGCCGAGTGGACCAAGGCGGTCCAGGAGGGCCGCGAGGAGCAGCTGCGGATCGAGAACTGGATGAAGGCGCAGAACCACCTCCGGTACGGGAACGGGAAGTGAGCTTGATGCCCGAGGACAAGAAGCCCGGTGCGGCCAACGTGCCCGTGCCGGTCACCCCGGCCGGGGCGAGCAGCACCGCGCCGGCCGAGTACCCGCCGGCCAGCCCGGCCGGTCGGGGCATGTTCGGCATCCAGGGCACCGGGGACACCTCCGGCTTCGGCGGCCTGGTCCGCCCGCGCAGCCCGATCGAGGAGTCGCCCCGGCCGTACGGCGGCTACTTCGACGAGGTCCGCGACGCGCTGGAGGAGGCGTACCCGGGGTTCAACGACGCGATCGAGAAGGTCGTGGTCGACCGGGGCGAACTGACCCTGCACGTGCGCGCCGAGCGGATCGCCGAGGTCTGCCAGGTGATGCGGGACGACCTGGCGCTGCGCTTCGAGCTGTGCTCGTCGGTCTCCGGGGTGGACTACCTCGGTGCCGACGCCCGCCGGCTGCACGTGGTCTACCACCTCACCTCGATGACGTACCGCCGGATGGTGCGGCTGGAGGTCGCGGTGAGCGCCGAGGACCCGCACGTGCCGAGCGTGACGGGCGTCTACCCGACGGCCGACTGGCAGGAGCGCGAGACCTACGACATGTTCGGGGTCGTCTTCGACGGCCACCCCGCCCTGACCCGCATCCTCATGCCGGACGACTGGGAGGGCCACCCGCAGCGCAAGGACTACCCGCTGGGTGGCGTGCCCGTGGAGTACAAGGGCGCCGAGATCCCCCCGCCGGACAAGAGGAGGTCCTACCAGTGAGCGCGAGGAGTGAGCTGGCGATCCCCGTCCGCCCGCGCGAGGAGCGAGCGGAGCGAGCCCCGCAGTCGGGGGCCGAGCACGGCGCAGTCGTGAACGGAGGGCCAATCCGATGAGTTACGCCACCGAGCGCGAGACCACCGAGGGGCGGGTCTTCACCGTCACCGGCGGGGACTGGGACGAGCTGGTCTCGGCCGTCGACCCGATCACCGAGGGCCGGATCGTCGTCAACATGGGTCCGCAGCACCCGTCGACGCACGGCGTGCTCCGGATCATCCTGGAGCTGGAGGGTGAGACGGTCCGGGAGGCCCGTACCGTCGTCGGCTACCTGCACACCGGCATCGAGAAGAACCTGGAGTACCGCAACTGGGTCCAGGGTTCGACCTTCGTGACCCGGATGGACTACCTCGCGCCGATCTTCAACGAGACGGCGTACAGCCTGGCGGTGGAGAAGCTGCTCGGCATCGAGGAGCAGATCACCGAGCGGGCCACCACGATCCGGGTCCTGATGATGGAGCTCAACCGGATCTCCTCGCACCTGGTCTGGCTGGCCACCACCGGCATGGAGCTCGGCGCGCTGTCGATGATGCTCTACGGCTTCCGGGAGCGGGAGTACATCCTCGACATCTTCGAGATGGTCACCGGTCTGCGGATGAACCACGCGTACGTCCGCCCCGGCGGCGTGGCGCAGGACGTGCCGGACGAGGCGATCGTCAAGATCCGTGAGTTCCTCGCCATGATGCCCAAGCGGCTCAAGGAGTACGAGGACCTGCTCTCCGGGCAGCCGATCTGGCTGGAGCGGACGAAGAACGTCGCGGTGCTGGACGTCACCGCCTGCCTGGCGATGGGCGTCACCGGCCCGGTGCTGCGCTCCGCCGGCCTCGCCTGGGACCTGCGCAAGACCATGCCGTACTGCGGCTACGAGACGTACGAGTTCGACGTGCCGACCCACTCCGACGGCGACGTCTGGGGCCGGTACCTGGTCCGGCTGGCCGAGATCCGGGAGTCGATGAAGCTCGTCGAGCAGGCCCTCGACCGGCTCCGGCCGGGCCCGGTGATGGTCGCCGACCGGAAGATCGCCTGGCCGGCGCAGCTCGCCATCGGCGTCGACGGCATGGGCAACTCGCTGGAGCACGTCGCCAAGATCATGGGTCAGTCGATGGAGTCGCTGATCCACCACTTCAAGCTGGTCACCGAGGGTTTCCGGGTACCGCCGGGCCAGGTGTACGTCGGGATCGAGGCACCCCGGGGCGAGCTGGGCGTGCACGCGGTCTCCGACGGCGGCACCCGCCCGTACCGGGTGCACTACCGGGAGCCGAGCTTCGTCAACCTCCAGGCCCTCCCGGCGATGGCCGAGGGTGGCCTGATCGCCGACGTGATCGCCGGCGGCGCCTCGCTGGACCCCGTGATGGGTGGTTGTGACCGGTGAGCGCGAGGAGTGAGCTTGCGAGCCCCGCAGTCGCGAACGGAAGGCGACACCGATGACGACGACGTTCACTGACGAGACCCGGGCTCGGGCGCGGGAGATCATCGCGCGCTATCCGGCCGACCGGTCCCGGTCCGCGCTGCTGCCGCTGCTGCATCTGGTGCAGTCGGAGGAGGGGTACGTCTCCCCGGCCGGCGTCGAGTTCTGCGCCGAGGTGCTCGGCCTGAACAAGGCCCAGGTCGGCGCGGTCGCCACCTTCTACACCATGTACAAGCGCCGGCCGACCGGTGACTACCTGGTCAGTGTCTGCACCAACACGATGTGCAACGTGCTCGGCGGGCAGGAGGTCTACGACACCCTCACCGAGCACCTCGGCGTCGGGCACGACGAGACCACCGCCGACGGGAAGATCACCCTGGAGCACGCCGAGTGCCTCGCGGCCTGCGACTACGGCCCGGTGATGACCGTCAACTACGACTTCTTCGACGGTGTGGACCCGCAGACCGCGCTGGGCGTGGTCGACGAGCTGCGCTCCGGTGGCCGGCCCCAGCCGAGCCGGGGCGCCCGGCTCTGCACGCTGAAGGAGATGGCGGTCCAGCTCGCCGGCTTCGCCGACGAGCGCGACGGCGCGGTCGCCGACGGCGTACCGGGGGAGCCGACCCTGCGGGGGCTGCGGCTGGCGCAGCAGCACGGCATCTCGGTGCCGGGCTTCGACCCGAACACGCCGATCCCGAGCAAGGCGGAGGCCGACCAGGCGGCGGCGAAGGCCAAGGCCGCCGAGCCGGCCAAGGCGCCCGCGCAGCCCGCCGCCCCGACCGCCGGCGCGGGGCAGCCGGCCCGCTCCGCCGAGGCGACCGGCAGCACCGCCCCCGACGTCAAGGCCCCGGACGACAAGTCGCCGGAGGTCCGCGCCGCCGAGACCCGGCAGCCGGACGCCCGGACCGCGGTGCCGGACGCGCCCGGCACGAAGGTGCCGGTGGACGGGGCACCCCCGGCGCCCCGGGACGCACGGGAGGCGGAGGCCGCCGGCGCGGCGTCGAACGCCCCCGCCGGGGACGGCAAGCCGGCCGGTGACTCCACCGAGGCCCAGGACCGCAACCTCAGGGAGGCGGAGTCGGTCACCGGCACCGCCGCCAGCAGCGACAGGGGGTCCCAGAAGTGACTTCTCCGCGACCGGAGACGCTGGCCAAGCTCACTCCGGTGCTGACCAAGCGCTGGCTCTCGCCGGACGCCTGGCGGATCGGCACCTACGAGAGGCTGGACGGCTACGCGGCGCTGCGCAAGGCGCTCAAGGCCCACCCGGACGACCTGATCCAGCTCGTCAAGGACTCCGGCCTGCGGGGCCGGGGCGGCGCCGGCTTCCCGACCGGTCTCAAGTGGGGCTTCATCCCGCAGGGCGACGGCAAGCCGCACTACCTCGTGGTCAACGCCGACGAGGGGGAGCCGGGCACCTGCAAGGACCTGCCGCTGATGACCCACGACCCGCACTCGCTGGTCGAGGGGGTCATCATCGCCTCGTACGCGATCCGGGCCAACCGGGCGTACATCTACATCCGGGGCGAGGCGGTGCACGCCGCCCGGCGGCTGCGCAACGCCGTGCAGGAGGCGTACGCCAAGGGGTACCTCGGCAAGAACATCCTCCGCTCCGGGTTCGACCTGGACCTGGTGGTGCACTCCGGTGCCGGGGCGTACATCTGCGGTGAGGAGACCGCGCTGCTGGACTCGCTGGAGGGCTTCCGGGGTCAGCCCCGGCTCCGCCCGCCGTTCCCGGCGACCCACGGCCTGTACGCCAGCCCGACGGTGGTGAACAACGTCGGCACCATCGCCAGCGTGCCGTACATCGTGGCGGGCGGGGCGGCCTGGTGGAAGTCGATGGGCACGGAGAAGTCCGCCGGCCCGATGATCTACTCGCTCTCCGGCCGGATCGCCAACCCCGGCCAGTTCGAGTGTGGGCTCGGCATCACGCTGCGCGAGCTGATCGAGCTGGCCGGTGGGATGCAGCCGGGCCACAACCTGAAGTTCTGGACCCCGGGTGGCTCGTCCACGCCGCTGCTCACCGCCGAGCACCTGGACGTGCCGATGGACTTCGAGGGGGTGGCGGTGGCCGGCTCGATCCTGGGTACCACGGCCACCCAGATCTTCTCCGACCAGGACTGCCCGGTCTACGCGACGTACCGGTGGCTGGAGTTCTACCACCACGAGTCGTGCGGCAAGTGCACCCCGTGCCGCGAGGGCAACTACTGGATGGTCCGGGTGTACCGGCGGATCCTCGCCGGCCAGGGCACCCACGAGGACCTGGACACCCTGCTGGACACCTGCGACAACGTCCTCGGCCGGTCGTTCTGCGGTCTGGGCGACGGTGCGACCAGCTCGGTCACGTCCTCGTTGAAGTACTTCAAGCAGGACTACCTCGACTACATCGAGGGCCGGACCGCGCCGAGGCTGTCCGACAAGCAGTTGGTGGGAGCCCACTAATGACGGACGTAGCGAAGCAGGTCGAGACCGTCACGCTCACGATCGACGGGGTCGAGGTCACCGCGCCGAAGGGGGCGCTGCTGATCCGGGTCGCCGAGCAGATGGGGATCGCGATCCCCCGGTTCTGCGACCACCCGCTGCTGGCCCCGGCCGGCGCCTGTCGGCAGTGCCTGGTCGACGTGGAGGGCCAGCGCAAGCCGGTGGCCTCCTGCACCCAGACGGTCGCCGAGGGCATGGTGGTGAAGACCCAGCTCACCTCCCCGGTCGCCAAGAAGGCGCAGGAGGGGGTGATGGAGCTGCTCCTGCTCAACCACCCGCTGGACTGCCCGATGTGCGACAAGGGCGGCGAGTGCCCCCTGCAGAACCAGGCGATGTCCACCGGGCGGACCGACTCCCGGTTCCACGAGCACAAGCGGGAGTACCCGAAGCCGCTGCCGATCAGCAGCCAGGTGCTGCTCGACCGCGAGCGGTGCGTGCTCTGCCAGCGCTGCACCCGGTTCTCCGAGGAGATCGCCGGCGACAAGTTCATCGACCTGATGGGCCGGTCGTCCGCCGAGGAGATCAACATCTACCGGGACGAGGCGTACGGCGAGGAGGGCACCGAGGGGGACGTCCCGTTCAACTCGTACTTCTCCGGTAACACCGTGCAGATCTGCCCGGTGGGCGCCCTCACCGGCGCGCAGTACCGCTTCCGGGCCCGGCCGTTCGACCTGGTCTCCAGCCCGAGCGTCTGCGAGCACTGCTCGGCCGGCTGCGCCCAGCGCACCGACTGGCGGCGGGGCAAGGTGCTGCGCCGGCTGGCCGGCGACGACGCGCAGGTCAACGAGGAGTGGAACTGCGACAAGGGCCGCTGGGGCTTCCAGTACGCCCGCGCCAACGACCGGATCACCACCCCGCTGGTCCGCGACCGGCAGACCGGTGAGCTGCGCGAGGCGTCCTGGAGCGAGGCCTTCTCGGTGGCCGCCGAGGGGCTGCGGGCCGCCCGGGACGGCGCCCGGGGCACGGCGGTGCTGACCGGTGGCCGGCTCACCGTCGAGGACGCCTACGCGTACGCGAAGTTCGCCCGGGTCGCCCTGAACACCAACGACATCGACTTCCGGGCCCGGCCGGTCTCCCGCGAGGAGGCCGACTTCCTGGCCAGCAACGTCGCCGGGAGCACCGACGTCACCTACGCCGACGTCGAGAACGCCCCGGCGGTGGTGCTGGTCGGCCTGGAGCCGGAGGAGGAGTGCCCGATCCTCTTCCTGCGGCTGCGCAAGGCGTACCTGAAGAAGAAGATCAAGGTCTACGCGATCGCGCCGTTCGCCACCCGGGGCCTGGAGAAGCTCGGCGCCAAGCTGGCCCGGGTGGTGCCGGGCGAGGAGGCCAGCGTGCTCGCCGAGCACGCCACGGTCGCCGAGGCCCTCGGCACCCCGGGCGCGATCCTGATCGTCGGTGAGCGGCTGGGCCAGGTGCCCGGCGGCCTGTCGGCGGCGGCGGACGTCGCCCGGCGGACCGGGGCGAAGCTGGCCTGGGTGCCGCGCCGCGCCGGGGACCGGGGCGCGGTCGACGCCGGCTGCCTGCCCAACCTGCTCCCCGGTGGCCGGCTGGTCACCGAGCCCGGCGCCCGCGCCGAGCTGGGCGAGGCCTGGGACATCCCGGCCGGCGTGATCCCCAGCCAGGCCGGGCGGGACACCGACGGCATCCTCACCGCGGCGGTCAACGGTCAGCTCGGCGCGCTGGTGGTGGCCGGGGTCGACCCGGCCGACCTGGCCGACCCGCGCCTGGCCGAGCAGGCCCTCGACGCGGTGCCCTTCCTGGTCAGCCTGGAGCTGCGGCTCAGCGCGGTGGCCCGGCGGGCGGACGTGGTCTTCCCGGTCGCCCCGGTGGTGGAGAAGGCCGGCAGCTTCCTGGACTGGGAGGGCCGGCTGCGCCCCTTCGACGCGGTGCTGAGCACCACGGCGATGACCGACGGCCGGGTGCTGGACGCGCTCGCCGCCCAGCTCGACGTCCGGCTCGGCACCGCCGACGTGCCCAGCGTCCGTCGGGAGCTGGGCGGGCTGCCGCAGACCCGGATCGCCCGGCCCGGCTCGCCGCTGGTGGAGCCCGCCCGGGTGCCGGAGCCCGGTGCCGGCGAGGCCGTGCTGGCCACCTGGCACCAGCTCCTCGACCTGGGCAGCCTCACCGACGGTGACGAGCACCTCGGCGGCACCGCCCGCCCGCCGGTGGTCCGGCTGGGCAAGGGCACCGCCGAGTCGCTCGGGGTCGCCGACGGTGACGCGGTCACGGTGGGCACCGACCGCGGGGCGGTCACCCTGCCGGCGGCGATCACCGAGATGCCGGACGGGGTCGTCTGGCTGCCGACCAACTCACCCGGTTCGACGGTGCGACGCAGCCTCGGCGCGACGTCCGGGACCGTGGTGCGGATCTCCGTACCGGCCGCCGAAGGGGGCGTGCAGTGAGTCCGATCGTCCTGGCGCAGGATCCGTCGCTGGCCGACTTCGGCCAGGACCCCTGGTGGCTGGTGCTCATCAAGATCCTCTTCGCCTTCGTCTTCGCGGTGCTCGCCACCCTGCTCGGCGTCTGGTTCGAGCGCCGGGTGGTGGCCCGCATGGCGGTGCGGCCCGGCCCCAACCAGGTCGGCCCGTTCGGTCTGCTGCAGACCCTCGCCGACGGCCTGAAGATGGCCTTCAAGGAGGACATCCTCCCGAAGTCGGCGGACAAGGTCGTCTACTTCTTCGCCCCGGTCATCTCGGTGGTCTGCGCGGTCACCGCGCTCTCGGTCATCCCGTTCGGGCCGATGGTGAGCATCTTCGGCCACCAGACGCCGTTGCAGGTGACCGACGTCCCGGTGGCGGTACTGGTGGTGCTGGCCTTCTCCTCGCTGGCCGTGTACGGCATCGTGCTCGGCGGCTGGGCCTCCGGCTCCACGTACCCGGTGCTGGGCGGCCTGCGCTCCAGCGCCCAGCTCATCTCGTACGAGGTGGCGCTGGGCCTGTCGATCGTGGCCGTGTTCATGCTCTCCGGCACGATGTCGACGAGCGAGATCGTCTCCGCGCAGGGCAGCGGCCCGGAGGTGGAACTCTTCGGTCTCGCGGTGCCGATGCCCGGCTGGTACGCGATCCTGCTCTTCCCGAGCTTCGTGATCTTCTTCATCTCGATCGTCGGGGAGACCAACCGCGCGCCGTTCGACCTGCCCGAGGCGGAGTCGGAGCTGGTCGCGGGCTTCATGACCGAGTACAGCTCGCTGAAGTTCGCGCTCTTCATGCTCAGCGAGTACGTCGCGATGGTCACCATGTCGGCCTTCACCGTGACGCTCTTCCTCGGCGGCTGGCACGCCCCGTGGCCGATCACCATCTGGGAGGGCGCCAACTCCGGCTGGTGGCCGATGCTCTGGTTCTTCGGCAAGGTGATCGCGCTGGTCTTCGTCTTCGTCTGGCTGCGCGGCACGCTCCCCCGGATGCGCTACGACCAGTTCATGCGCCTCGGCTGGAAGGTCCTGATCCCGGTCAACCTGGTCTACATCGTGGGCCTGGCCGGCTTCCTCAAGACCCAGGGCTGGGAGCGCACCGACCGGCTGATCGCGTACGGCCTCGTGGCCGGGGTGCTGATGCTGGCGGCGCTGTTCTGGCCGAGCCGCCGGCCGCAGCCGAAGCCGACGGTCCAGGAGCAGGTCGACAGCCGGCCGCACGGCAGCTTCCCGCTGCCCCCGATGGACCTGCAGGTACCACCGAGCCCGCGCACCAAGCGCGTGGTCGCCGAGCGGGAGCCGGCCAACGTCGCCGCCGGCCAGGACTCCAGGGAGGTGTGACGTGGGCGCGATCACCGGAACGTTCAAGGGCTTCGGGGTCACCTTCTCGCACATGTTCAGGAAGGTCGTCACCACCGACTACCCCTTCAAGCCGCCGACCCCGGCGCCGCGCTACCACGGGCGGCACATCCTCAACCGGCACCCGGACGGGCTGGAGAAGTGCATCGGCTGCGAGCTGTGCGCCTGGGCCTGCCCGGCCGACGCGATCTTCGTGGAGGGTGGCGACAACACCGAGGAGCAGCGCTTCTCGCCGGGTGAGCGGTACGCCAGCGTCTACCAGATCAACTACGCCCGGTGCATCTTCTGCGGGCTCTGCATCGAGGCCTGCCCGACCCGGTCGCTCACCATGAGCAACGAGTACGAGCTGGCCCGGGACAACCGGCAGGACCTGATCTTCACCAAGGAGCAGCTGCTCGCGCCGCTGCTGCCCGGGATGGAGCAGCCGCCGCACCCGATGCACCTGGGTGACAGCGAGAAGGACTACTACGTCGGGGCGCTGACCAACCCGGGTACCTCCGCCGGTGCGGAGACCTCCCCGATGGGGCCGGGCCGGTACCGCGTCGAGGAGCACCCCGGGGTCACCTTCCCCGGCGCTGAGCAGGCTGCCGACCGCGCGGCGTCCGGCAAGGGAGAGAAGGCATGACCACGCAGACGGCGCTCGCCGCCTCGGCCGCGGTCTCCGGCGGCGAGGCGGTGACCTTCTGGATCCTCGCCCCGCTGGCGCTGCTCGGCGCGTTCGGGATGGTGCTGGCCCGCAACGCCGTGCACTCGGCGCTCTGGCTGGTGCTGACGATGCTGAGCCTGGGCGTGTTCTACGTGCTCCAGGCGGGGCCGTTCATCGGGATGACACAGATCATCGTCTACACCGGCGCGATCATGATGCTCTTCCTGTTCGTGCTGATGCTGGTCGGCCGGGACGCCTCCGACTCGCTGATCGAGGTGCTGCGCGGTCAGCGGGTCGCCGCGATCGGGCTGGGCATCGGGTTCGCCGTGCTGCTCGGCAGCGGGGTCTACCGGGCCACCGAGGGCGGTGTGCCGGTCGGGCTGGAGCAGGCCAACGAGATCGGCAACGTGCACGCCATCGGAAGGCTCCTCTACACCGACTACGTCTTCGCCTTCGAGCTGACCGCCGCGCTGCTGATCACCGCGACCATCGGCGGGATGCTCCTGGCCCACCTGGAGCGGCGCAAGGAGGACAAGCGCGACCAGGTGGCCACCATGAAGGCGCGCTTCGCACCGGGCAACTACCCCGGCCCGAAGCCCGGCCCCGGTGTCTTCGCCACCTCCTCCTCGGTGGCCACCCCGGCCCGGCTGCCGGACGGCAAGCTGAGCGACCAGAGCACGCCCGACATCCTGCCGCTGCGTGAGCTGACCGCCGAGGAGACCACGTTGAAGGGGACCGAACGGTGAGCGCGAGGAGTGCAGCGGAGCGCAGCCCCGCAGTCGCGAACGGAAGGGCGGCCGGCTGATGGATGGCTTCTTCTCGGTCGAGCCGAACTACTACCTGGTCCTCGCCTCGATCCTCTTCACCATCGGCGCGGTCGGGGTGCTGGTCCGACGCAACGCGATCGTGCTGTTCATGTGCGTCGAGCTGATGCTGAACGCGGCCAACCTCGCCCTGGTCACCTTCAGCCGGATCAACGGTGACCTGAACGGCCAGATCATGGCGTTCTTCGTGATGGTGGTGGCGGCGGCCGAGGTCGTGGTCGGTCTCGCGATCATCATGTCGATCTTCCGGACCCGTCGCTCGGCCAGCGTCGACGACGCCAACCTGCTGAAGTACTGAGGGGCCCACCGGTGGAGCACATTCTGACGTACGCCCAGGCCGCCGAGCCGGCCGGAACCGTCGCCTACGCCCCGGCGGACGGGCTGCTGGGCAACGTGTGGTTGCTGGTGGCGATCCCGCTGCTCAGCGCGGCGATCCTGCTGCTGCTCGGGAAGCGCGCCGACCGGTGGGGGCACTGGCTCGGGGTGGCCGCCGTCGGCGCCGCCTTCGTGCTCGGCCTCAGCTTCTTCTTCCAGCTCCGCGGGCTGGAGAACAGGTCCGTCGAGCTGAGCCTCTGGGACTTCATCGCGGTCGGTGACTTCCGGGTCGACTTCGGTCTGCTCTACGACCCGCTCGCCGCGGTGTTCGTCCTGCTGATCACCGGGGTCGGTTTCCTGATCCACCTGTACGCGGTCGAGTACATGGCGCACGACGAGGGCCGGCGACGGTTCTTCGCGTACTTCAACCTCTTCGTCGCCGCCATGCTCCTGCTGGTGCTCGGCAACAACTACGTGATGCTCTACTTCGGCTGGGAGGGCGTCGGCCTGGCGTCGTACCTGCTGATCTCCTTCTGGACCGAGCGGCCCGCCGCCGCCACGGCCGGCAAGAAGGCCTTCCTGATGAACCGGGTCGGCGACGCCGGCCTGGCCATCGCGATCTTCATCATGTTCGCCACCCTGGGCACCACCCAGTACGACGAGGTGTTCAACTCGGTGGGCGGCCTGACCGCGACCACCGTGCTGGTGATGGGGCTGCTCCTGCTGCTCGGCGCGGCCGGCAAGTCCGGCCAGTTCCCGCTCCAGGCCTGGCTGCCCGACGCGATGGAGGGCCCGACCCCGGTGTCGGCCCTGATCCACGCGGCCACCATGGTCACCGCCGGCGTCTACCTGATCGCCCGCTCCAACCCGATCTTCTCGGCGAACTCGACGCTCCAGCTCGTGGTGGTCAGCGTCGGTGCGCTGACCCTGCTGATCGGCTGCGTCATCGGCGCGGCGAAGGACGACATCAAGCGGGTCCTGGCCTGGTCCACGGTCAGCCAGATCGGCTACATGTTCCTCGGTGTCGGCCTCGGCGGCGCGGCGTACGCGCTGGCCATCGTGCACCTGCTGGCGCACGGCTTCTTCAAGGCCAACATGTTCCTCGGGGCCGGCTCGGTGATGCACGGCATGAAGGACCAGGTGGACATCCGCCGCTTCGGCGGGCTCTCCAAGTACATGAAGATCACCTGGTTGACCTTCATGGCGGGCTGGCTGGCCATCATCGGCATGTTCCCGTTCTCCGGCTTCTTCTCGAAGGAGCCGATCATCGCGGCGGCCTTCGCCCGGGGTGACTGGACGTCCTGGCTCTTCGGCGGGGCGGCGGTGCTCGGCGCCGGGCTGACCGCCTTCTACATGACCCGGCTGTACTGGCTCACCTTCCACGGGCCGAAGCGGTGGACCGAGGACATCGACCACCCGCACGAGTCCCCGCTGCTGATGACGGTGCCGCTGATCCTGCTCGGGATCGGGTCGCTCGGGGCCGGTTTCCTGCTCGCCACCTCGGTGCCGGACTGGCTGACCGCCACCGCCGGGCTCGGCGGCGCGGAGGAGCACCACGACGCCGTCCTGTCGCACACCGCGGTCACCGTGATCTCGCTGCTGGTCACCGCGCTGGGTGTCCTGCTGGCCTGGTACCTGTTCCGCAACGGCACCGCGACCAGCCCGCAGCCCGCCGGGGTCGTGGTCACCGCGGCCCGGAAGAACCTGTACACCGACGCCTTCAACGTGGCGGTCTTCGAGAAGCCCGGCATCTTCCTCACCCGGGCCCTGGTGTACCTGGACAACCGGGGCATCGACGGTCTGGTCAACGGGCTCGCCGCCGGGATCGGGGGCGGCTCGGGTCGGCTCCGGCGACTCCAGACCGGCTTCGTCCGGTCGTACGCGACGTCCATCCTCACCGGCGCGTTGCTGGTGGTGGCGGCGTTCCTGGCCGTACAGGCGGGGTGGCTGGCGTGATCGACCTCTTCCCGGCGGCCCCCGCCGGCGGACCACGCTGTGACGACGGAGGTAAGGCCGCATAATGTCCAACTTCCCGTTCCTCTCGGTGCTGACCGTGGCACCGCTGGTCGGTGCCCTGGTCGTGGTTCTCCTGCCACGCAGCCGGCCGGTCCTGGCCAAGCAGGTCGCGCTGGGCTGGTCGCTGCTCGTGCTGGCGCTGTCGGTGGCCATGTGGGTCACCTTCCAGGTCGACGGTGACCGGTTCCAGTTCCGCGAGTCGTACCCGTGGATCCCGAACTGGGGGGTGAACTTCACCTTCGCCGCCGACGGCATCGCGCTGGTCATGCTGATGCTGATCGCGATCCTGGTGCCGCTGGTGATCCTGGCCTCCTGGCACGACGCGGAGACCTCGAAGCGCTCCGTACCGGTCTACTTCGCGCTGCTGCTCGTCCTCGAAACCACGATGATCGGCGTCTTCGCCGCCGCCGACATCTTCCTGTTCTACGTGTTCTTCGAGGTCATGCTGGTGCCGATGTACTTCCTGATCGGCAGCTACGGCGGCCACCAGCGGCAGTACGCGGCGGTCAAGTTCTTCCTGTACTCGCTGGTCGGCGGTCTGTTCATGCTCGCCGCCGTGATCGGCCTCTGGGTGGTCGGCGGCAAGACCTTCGACTGGGTGGCGCTGAGCCAGGTGGACATCACCACCGGCACCGAGCGCTGGCTCTTCCTGGGCTTCTTCGTCGCCTTCGCGATCAAGGCACCGTTCTTCCCGTTCCACACCTGGCTGCCGGACGCCGGTGGGGCCGCCCCGGCCGGGGCCGCCGCGCTGCTGGTCGGCGTGCTGGACAAGGTCGGCACGTTCGGCATCCTGCGCTACTGCCTGCCGCTGTTCCCCGAGGCGGCGAAGTGGTTCGCCCCGTACGCGCTGGCGCTGGGCGTGATCGGCATCATCTACGCCGCGCTGCTGGCGGTCGGGCAGAACGACCTGAAGCGGCTGGTGTCGTACACCTCGATCGCCCACTTCGGCTTCATCGGGGTCGGCATCTTCGCCTTCACCACCCAGGCCGGCACCGGCGCGGTGCTCTACATGCTCAACCACGGCCTCGCCACCGGTCTGCTCTTCCTGGTGGTGGGGATGCTGGTGGCCCGGCGCGGCTCGGCGCTGATCAGCGACTTCGGCGGGGCCGGCAAGCTGGTCCCGGTGCTGGCCGGGGTGCTCTTCTTCGCCGGTCTGGCCTCGCTGGCGCTGCCCGGCACCGCGCCGTTCGTCTCCGAGTTCCTGGTGCTGATCGGCACCTTCACGGTGAACAAGCCGGTCGCGGTGATCGCCACGCTGGGCATCATCCTGGCGGCGGCGTACGTGCTGTGGATGGTGCAGCGCACCACCCAGGGCACGCTCAACCCGGCGCTGACCGAGATCGAGGGGATGCGCAAGGACCTGAACCTGCGGGAGAAGGTCGTCGTCGCTCCGCTGATCGTCCTGATCCTCGTGCTCGGCTTCTACCCGAAGCCGGTCACCGACGTGATCAACCCCGCCGTCCAGGCGACCATGACCGACATCGGCAGGACCGACCCCGCCCCGACGGTCGGCGGCGTCCAGGAGGCCTCCCGGTGAGCGTGCGGACCGAGCTGGCGAGCTCCGCAGTCGCGGATGAAAGGACTGCCCGATGAACGAGCTCACGCTGCCGTCGATCGACTACACGGCGCTGGCTCCGATCCTGATCCTGATGGGGGCCGCCGTCATCGGCGTGCTGGTCGAGGCCTTCGTGCCCCGGGTGTACCGGCACGTGACCCAGCTCGTGCTGGCCCTGGGCTCGGTGCTGCTGGCGCTGCTGATGGTGATCCGCAACGCGAACCTGCGGATCATCGACGGGTCCGAGGAGCGGGTGATCACCGCCGGCTGGACGATCGCCGTGGACGGGCCGACGCTCTTCCTCCAGGGCGCGATCCTGGTCCTGGCGGCGATGGCGCTGCTGCTGATCGGTGAGCGGTCGGTGGAGCGGGGCGGGGCGTTCGTCGCCCAGGCCGCCGTCACCGCCGAGTCCCCGGAGGACCGCCGGCAGGCCGAGGGGCGTGCCGGGGCGACCGAGGTGTACCCGCTGACCACCTTCGCCATCGGCGGCATGCTGATCTTCGTGGCGGCGAACGACCTGCTGACCATGTTCATCGCGCTGGAGGTCTTCTCCCTGCCGCTGTACCTGCTCTGCGCGCTGGCCCGCCGCCGGCGGCTGCTGAGCCAGGAAGCGGCGATGAAGTACTTCCTGCTCGGCGCGTACGCCTCGGCGTTCTTCCTGTTCGGCGTCGCCCTGGTGTACGGCTTCACCGCCGGCATCCCGGGCCGGGGCGCCGGGGTCGACTTCGCCACCATCCACGCGGCGGTGAGCGAGTCGCCCGCCAGCGACGTGCTGCTCTTCGCCGGGATGGCGCTGATCGCGATCGGCCTGCTGTTCAAGGCGGCGGCGGCCCCGTTCCACGTCTGGACCCCGGACGTGTACCAGGGCGCCCCGACGCCGGTCACCGGCTTCATGGCCGCCTGCACCAAGGTCGCCGCCTTCGGCGCCCTGCTGCGGGTCTTCCACGTCGCCTTCGCCGACGCCGCCTGGGACTTCACCCCGGTGCTCGGTGCGGTGGCGGTGCTCACCATGCTGGTCGGCGCGGTGCTGGCGGTGACCCAGACCGACATCAAGCGGCTGCTGGCGTACTCGTCCATCGCCAACGCCGGGTACCTGCTGGTGGGCGTGCTGGCCCCGACCCGCGACGGCCTGTCGGGGACGATGTTCTACCTCGTCGCGTACGGCTTCTCGGTGCTGGCCGCGTTCGCCGTGGTGACCCTGGTGCGGGACGCCGACGGGGAGGCGACCCACCTGTCCCGCTGGGCGGGGCTGGGCAAGCGCTCGCCGTTCTACGCCGGGATCTTCACCTTCATCCTGCTGGCCTTCGCCGGTATCCCGCTGACCAGTGGGTTCGTCAGCAAGTTCGCGGTCTTCGCCCCGGCGCTCGACGCCGACCAGGCGTGGCTGGTGATCGCCGGTGTGCTGACCAGCATGGTGCTGGCCTTCCCGTACCTGCGGGTCGTGGTGATGATGTGGCTCTCCGAGCCGGGTGACGCCACCCCGACGGTCACCGTGCCGGGCGGCCTGACCGCGGCGGCCCTGACGATCGGGGTGGCCGCCACCCTGGTCCTCGGGGTGGCGCCCGGTCCGCTGCTCGACCTGGCGAACGGGGCGGCCGAGTTCGTCCGCTGACGCGACGACCGACGGCGACGGGGCCGGACGCGCTGGCGTCCGGCCCCGTCGCCGTCGCGGCACCGCCCAGGTGAGGTGGTCCGGGCCGGTACCGGGGGAGTCGCGCGGGCCACGAGCGGGCTCCCCGGACCGGGGCAGGTAGAGCCGGTGTGGCATGGTGGGAGACGTGGTGAATCCGGCTGGCGAGCGTTCAGGTGCCACCGGCTCCGGCGGTCGTCGGAGTCGGTCGAGCACGGGTCAGTTCGGCGCGCTCGGGCTCAGCATCGCCGATCCCCGCGTCGAGTCGTCCGTGCTGGGTGTGCTCGATACCGTCGAGGCGGACCTGCGGGCGAGCGTGGCCAGCGCCGACCCGTTCGTCACCGAGGCGGCCCGGCACCTGGTGGAGGCCGGGGGCAAGCGGTTCCGCCCGTTGCTGGTGGCGCTCGGCGCGCAGTTCGGCGATCCGACCGGCCCGGAGGTCGTGCCGGCCGCCGTGGTGATGGAGCTCACCCACCTGGCCACGCTGTACCACGACGACGTGATGGACGAGGCCGCCGTCCGCCGGGGCGCGCCGAGCGCCAACTCCCGGTGGACGAACTCGGTCGCCATCCTGGTCGGCGACTACCTCTTCGCCCGCGCCGCCGACATCGCGGCCGACCTGGGCCCCGAAGCGGTACGCCTGCAGGCCCGCACCTTCGCCCGCCTGGTGCACGGGCAGATCGCCGAGACCGTCGGCCCCCGCGAGGGCGACGACCCGGTCGGGCACTACCTCCAGGTCATCGGCGACAAGACCGGCTCCCTGATCGCCACCTCGGCCCGCTTCGGCGGGATGTTCGGCGGCGCGGCCCCGGAGCACATCGAGGCCCTCGCCGGGTACGGCGAGACCATCGGGGTGGCCTTCCAACTCTCCGACGACCTGCTGGACATCGCCTCCGAGTCGATCCAGTCGGGCAAGACACCGGGGACGGACCTGCGGGAGGGCGTCCCGACGCTGCCGGTGCTCTACGCGCTCGCCGCCGACGACTCCGACGCGGCCTCGGTCCGGCTCCGGGAGATCCTTGCCACCGGCCCGGTCACCGACGACGCTCTGCACGCCGAGGCGCTCGGCCTGCTGCGGGAGAGCCCGGCGCTCAAGCGGGCCCGGGAGACCGTCCGCAGTTACGCCGAGGAGGCTCGTACCCGGCTGGCCCCGCTGCCGGAGACACCGGCCCGGCAGGCCCTGGAGTCGCTCTGCGACTTCGTCGCCGACCGCACGAGCTGACCCCACCCGCTCTCCCAGCCCGCCGTGCCGTCGTTGCCCGGCCGGGGCGACTGTGTCCGATTGACTCGTATACCTGAGCGGTATAAATATTCCTACCGGGTATGTGTGTCGAAAAAGACATGTGCGCCTGGCAGCCCCAACGGCCGGCAGGGAGCCCAGCGGAGGGCGGCGGGCTACCCGACCACCCCGGCACCGGCGGCTGCGCCGCTGCGGGCGGCCAGCAGGCGGTGGGCGACGAGCATGAGCAGGGTGGCCAGGAGCATGGCCACCGCCGCGCCACGCCACATGGTCGGGTAACCCCACTGGTGGGCGACCGCGCCGAAGACGAGCGGGCCGAGGCCGCCGCCGGCGTACACCCCGGTCTGGGTGATCGAGGTGGCGGCGGCCGGGGCCTGCGGATGGAGCCGGACCACCGCGAAGGTCATCAGCCCCGGCCAGGCCCAGCCGAGGCCGAAGCCGAGCACCACGCCGACCACCAGGGGGGCCGGTCCGGTCACGGCGAGCAGGCCCAGCCCGACCGCGCCGACCACGAGCATGCCGGCGATCAGCACCAGGTGGCCGTGGGAACGGCGGTCGGCGAGCCAGCCGGCACCGATCCGGGCGGCCACGCAGACCGCGCTGCCGAGGGTGAGGGTCAGCCCGGCGAGTCCCGGATCGAGCCCCCGGGTGACCGAGGCGTCCACCACGAACGTGCCCAGGGCGTTGGCGGCGCCCGCCGCGAGGGTGGCCGCCACCCCGACCATCACCAGGCCGGTGCTGGCCGGACCGGCGCGGGTGGCGCCGGCGCGGCGTGCCGGAGACCGTTCGGTGGTGACGGCGGGCAGGGCGGCCAGCGCCGCCCCGGCGGCCACCACGAACGCCCACCGCCAGCCGGCGGTCAGCGCGATCGTCGGCACCGCCACGCCGGCCAGCAGCGTGGAGATCGGGATGGCGGCCTGCTTCACCCCGAACGACAGCCCCTGCCGGCGGGGCGGCACGTGCCGGGCCAGCGCGGAGTTGCTGGCCAGTTGGCCGAGGGCGTTCGCCGTGGCGCTGAGCCCGAGCAGCGCGACCAACACCGGGTACGACCGGGCCAGGGCGGCGATCGCCAGCAGCGAGCCGGCGGAGAGCAGGATGCCGCACCGGGCGACCACGGCCGGGCCGTACCGCTCGACCAGCGCGCCGGTGGGCACCGACGCCAGGGCGCTGATCCCGAAGTACGCCGAGACGGCCAGGCCCAGCCCGGCGGGGGAGAACCCGAGGTCGGCACCCATCTGCACGGCGAGCCCGCCGACCAGGAAGACCGGCAGGACACAGGCGATCGTGACGGCGGTGGCGCCGAGACTGGCCCGGACCGGCCGGGCGGGGGCGGGGTGCGACACGGTGGCGGTCATGATGCAGGCCAACCTACGTGAACGACGTTCGGACCACGGATCGTCGCCACCGGTGTACGCGCTGTCGATATCGATCTGGCATCCTCGACCCGAACAGGCATTTCGCAGAGGGCCGGTTTTTCATATGGTGTAAGTCCCCCGGCGGCGGAGGTGGTTGTGCGCGACCCCCTGGCGGAGCCTTCGGACCTCATCCGGAGTGTGTCCCGCGCGCTACGAGTGCTCGAAGCGGTCGGCCGTGCCCCGCGCGGACTGACTGTCAAGCAGATCGCCCGGCGCTGCGAGTTGACCGTGGCGACCACGTACCACCTGGTCCGGACCCTGGCCTACGAGGGCTACGTGATCCGGCGCGAGGACGGTACGTACATCGTGGGGTTGGAGGTCGCCGACCGGTACCGGGAGTTGGTGACCGCGTTCCGGGGCCCGCCCGTGGTGGGCGAGTGCCTGCGCCGGGCGGCGCTGGACAGCGGCTACAGCCACTACCTGGGCCGGTTCGTCGGTGGTCAGGTGGCGATCACCGCGGTCGCCGAGGGCCCCCGCTCGCCGTACCTGGAGGACCTGGTCCCCGGGTTCGACGAGGGGGCGCACGCCACCGCGCTCGGCAAGGCGCTGCTGGCCACGCTCACCACCGAGCAGCGCCAGCGGTACCTGCGGGAGTACGGCATGCGGGCGTTCACCTCGGCGACGCTGACCAGCCCGGAGGCGTTCGAGGCGGACGTGGCCGCCGGTGACCGGCGCGGGATGCAGTTGGAGCTGGGGCAGTTCCGGCAGGGGGTGGCCTGCGCGGCGGTGCTGATCGCGCCGGACAAGGACATGGAACGCCGGACGGTGCTGGCCTGCGCGCTGCCGGCCAGCGAGATGATGACCTCGGCCCGGGTGGTCCGCGCCAAGCTGCTCACCGTGGCCCGCGCGATCGCCGAAGGCCTCGCCACCGACCAGTGAGGACGTAAGGAAGGGCCCCTTGTTAACACCCGGGTGTTAACAAGGGGCCCTTCCTTACCCCGCGAAGCGGGCTCAGCTTCCGATCGGGCCGCCGTCGAGCCGCCAGGCGACCACCACGCCCGGCTTGGCGATGTCACCGTCCGGCCAGTTGGAGGCCGGGTTCTCCACGGAGGCCCCGGTCAACTCGCCCGGGTGCTGCACGGCCACGAAGACCGACCGGTTGTCGCCGGTGATGAACGGGCCGCAGGTCTCCGCGCCGATCGGCACGGTGAGGAACTGCTTGAGGTGACCCCGCTCCGGCCCCTCCACGGCGGTGGCGAAGAGGCCGTCGTTGCTGCCCAGCGCGTTGCCGTCGGTGGAGATCCAGAGGTTGCCGGCGGCGTCGAAGGCGACGTTGTCCGGGCAGGAGATCGGGGAGACCTTCGTCTTGTCGTACCCGCCGAAGTAGGTCGACGGGTCGGCCGGGTCACCGCAGACGATCGGCAGCGACCAGGTGAAGGTGTCCGAGGTGTTGTCGTTGCCGTCCTCGACCAGCTCCAGGATCTGGCCGTGCCGGTTGCTGTTGCGCGGGTTGGCCTCGTCCGCCGGGGGCCGCCCGGCCGCCCCGCGCTCGCTGTTGTTGGTCAGCGCCACGTACACCTTGCCGGTGCGCAGGCTCGGCTCGACGTCCTCCGGGCGGTCCATCTTGGTCGCCCCGACCGTGTCGGCCGCGAGCCGGGTGAAGACCAGCACCTCGGCGGCGGTCATCCCGGGCACGAACGAGCGGGTACCGCTGACCAGCTTGATCCACCGGCCCCGGCCGTCGAACGCCCCGTCGGAGGGGAGCGTGCCCGACCCGTCGATCTCGGCGGCGCTGGTCTGCTCCAGCCTGGCCACGTAGAGGGTGCCGGACTCCAGCAGGCTCAGGTTGTGCTGGCGGGCGGCCCAGGAGTCGCCCCGGCGGTACTTCTTGTCGGAGACGAACTTGTACAGGTAGTCGAAGCGCTCGTCGTCACCCATGTACGCCACGACACGGCCGTCGCCGGCGACGATCACGTTCGCGCCCTCGTGCTTGAACCGGCCCAGCGCGGTGTGCTTGCGCGGCCGGCTCTCCGGGTCGAACGGGTCGATCTCGACGATCCAGCCGAACCGGTTCGCCTCGTTCGGGTGCTTCGCCAGGTCGAACCGCTCGTCGGCGCGTTCCCACTTGCGGCTGCCGCTCGGGTACCGGGCGGTGGTGGAGATGCCGTACCGGGCCAGCTTCGGCTTGACGTCGTCGGCCACCGCGTCGCCGCCGACGAAGTACTGGTTGAAGTTCTCCTCGCCGGAGAGGATGGTGCCCCACGGGGTCATCCCGCCGGCGCAGTTGTTCAGCGTGCCGATGACCACCTTGCCGCGCTGGTCGGCGGCGGTCTTCAGCCACGGCGAGCCGGCCGCCGGACCGGTCACGTCGAACCGGGTGTGGTGCGCGGTGACCCGCCGGTTGTACGGGCGGCGGCCCTTGGTGACCACCTGCCACTCGCCGGTGCCGTCGACCCGCTCGATCTCCACCACGGACATGCCGTGCGCGGCCATCGCCACCCGGACCTGCTCCACCGTCATGGCGTCGAAGGTGGTGAAGCCGGGGAACATCAGGTCCTCGTTGGTGTACTCGTGGTTGACCACGAGCAGCGCCCGCCGGCCCTGCCGGTCCAGCGGGAGCACCCCGACGTAGTCGTTGTTGTAGCCGAACTGCTTCGACTGCCGCGCGGCGGTCTGCCGGTGCAGGTCGAAGGCCGGGGCGTCGGGTACCACCGGGTCACCCCAGCGCAGGACCACCGAGTGGTCGTACCCGTTCGGCACGACCAGGGTGTCGAGCCGGTTCGGCGGGATCGACTTGAAGGTCAACGCGCCGCTGCCGGTGTTCCGCGCGGGGGCGGCGAAGTCGCTGACCTCGGGCAGCACCGGGGTCGCCGGGGCGGCCGGCGCGGCGGCGGCCGGGGCCGCGCCCGCCGCGGCGGCGCCACCGAAGCCGAGGACCAGCGCGCCGACCGCGCCGGCCCGGACCACGTTGCGCCGGGAGACCTCGGCCTGGACCAGGTCCCCGAAGTACGGGTTGTCGGACTGGTTGGGCACCGGGTGGTCACAGGCGTTGCCGCATCGGTACAGGCAGGTCATCGCATCGCGGCTGCCGTGACGGTGGGTGCCCAGCAGGGGGAGCAGCCGAGGACGGTCGCTCATGGAAGAGCCTCCTGGAGAAGGGGTCGAGACGCGCCGGATCAACATCCGTCGTGCACCGGCCGGACGTTGCCAGGGCGCGGTGAGCGGTCGTCAGCCTCGACGTGAACCGGATGTGAACACCTGTCCCGGGGCATCCGGGCTGAGCTGGGCTGAACCGTTGCGGGTCGCGGTACGTATCTCCCGGGGAACGCACCGGCAGGACTCGTCGGAGTCAGGAGACCGCCATCAGCGACCACGACGCCCACCTGCTCCGCGCGCTCCACGACGAGCACGCGGAGGCGCTCTTCGCGCACGCTCTGCGTCTGGTCAACGGGGACCGGCAACGCGCCGAGGACCTGGTGCAGGAGACCCTGCTGCGGGCCTGGCGGCACCCGGAGTCGCTGGACCCCCGGCGCGGCTCGGTCCGGGCCTGGCTCTTCACCACCGCCCGGAACCTGGCCATCGACGCCTGGCGGCGGCGGTCCAGCCGGGTCGGTGAGGTCTACACCGACGAGCTGCCCGAACCGCCCCCGGCGGTCGACGAGACGGAGCGTGCGGTGGAAGCCTGGACCGTCGCCGAGGCCCTGAACCGGCTCAGCCCGACCCACCGCGAGGTGCTGGTCGAGTGCTTCTACCAGGGCCGTTCGGTGACCGAGGCGGCCTCCCGGCTGGGCGTGCCACCGGGCACCGTGAAGTCCCGCACCCACTACGCGCTGCGCTCACTACGGTTGGTCCTGGCCGAGATGGGAGTCACGGGATGACCGGGTGCGAGTTCGCGTTCGACGACGGCGCGTACGTGCTGGGGGCGCTGCCGCCGGGGGAGCGGGCGGCGTACGAGCGGCACCTGTCCGGCTGCGCGGCCTGCCGGGAGGCGGTGGCGGAGATCGCCGTGCTGCCCGGCCTGCTCAGCCGGCTCGACCCGAACGCCCTGGACCAGTTCCTGCCCCCACCGGTGGAGTCCTCCCGGGTGCCCGTGCTGCTGGACGCCGCGCGGGACCGTCGGCAGGGCGAGCGGCGGCGTCACCGACGCCGGTACGTCGGCACGGGGCTGGTCGCCGCCGCCGTCGCCCTGGTCGTCGGCTTCGGCGCGGCGACCCTGCTGCCCGACGGGGGGGCCGGCCCACCGCCGCCGGAGATCCGGATGGTGGCGATGCAGCCGGTGGCCGGGGCGGTACCGGTCTCCGCCGAGATCGGGCTGACCGCCACCGGCTGGGGTACCGAGGTGACCATGCGCTGCGGGTACGACGCGGGTGCCGGCCACGGCAAGGCGTACACCTTCCGGCTGGTGGCGCACGGCCCGGACGGCGCCACGGAGCAGGTCGGCTCCTGGCTGGCCGCCCCCGGGGACGACCTGCGGCTGACCGGCACCACCCGGTTCACCGGGGCGGAACTGGTCCGGCTCGAACTGCTCCGCGCCGACGGCACCCCGGTGCTCGGCTACGACGTCCGCTGAGCGGCCCCGTGCTGGTCGCCCGCGCGTCCGGCGGGTGCGGCGGGCACCCTGGTCAGCGGGGGGCGGGGACCTCGACGACGGCTGACGCCGGCGGGCGGGTGGCGCGGCGGCGGGTCTGCCGCAGCGCGTCCAGGGTGAAGGCGACCAGCGCCAGCCAGACCAGCACGAACCCGGCGATCCGGGCCGGCGGCATCGGCTCGTGGAAGATCAGTACCCCGCAGGCGAGCTGGAGGATCGGGGCCAGGTACTGCAACAGGCCGAGGGTGCTCAGCGGCAGCCGGTTCGCCGCCCCGGCGAAGAGCAGCAGCGGGATGGCGGTGACCGCGCCGGCCAGGATCAGCAGCACGGTGTGCCCGGTGGAGACCTGCCCCAGGGTCAGCTCCGACGACCAGGCCAGCCAGCCCAGGTACCCCGCCGCGGGCAGCGCCAGCGCCGCCGACTCGACCAGCAGCCCCTCGGCTGCCGGCAGCTTGAGCTGCTTCTTCACCAGGCTGTACGTGGCGAAGCTGGCGGCCAGCAGCAGGGCCAGGTACGGCAGCCGGCCGTAGTCCACGGTGAGCACCACCACGGCCACGCCGCCGAGGCCGAGCGCCACCCACTGGGCGGCCCGCAGCCGCTCCCCGAGCATCGTCACGCCGAGCAGCACCGCCACCAGCGGGGTGATGAAGTACCCGAGGGCGGTCTCCACCACCCGCTCGGTGTCGACGCCGTAGATGTAGGTGCCCCAGTTGACCGCGATCAGCACGGCGGCCAGGAAGATCCCGGCGAGGGTCCGGGGCCGGCGCAGCAGCGACCGCAGGAAGCCGAGGTTGCGCAGGGCGGCGAGCAGCAGCGCGACGAAGACCACCGACCAGACGATCCGGTGGGCGAGGACCTCCAGCGGGCTGGTCGGGCGCAGCAGCCGCCAGTACAGCGGGAAGAAACCCCAGCACAGGTAGGCGGCGATCCCGTACAGGTAGCCCAGGCGAAGCTCGGTCACCTCGACACCGTAAGGGGTGTGCCCGGGTCTTGTTCCTTTCCGGTGACCGGCTTCACCCGCTGGTCGTACTCCATCCAGTGTTCCGGGTGCACCGGGGCGAAGCCGAGCTTCGCGTACACCCCGTGCGCGTCGACGGTGGCCAGCAGGATCCGCCGTACGCCGAGGCCGGCCAAGTGGTCCCGGACTGCACCGGCCAGCCAGGTGCCCAGCCCGCGACCCCGCTCGGCGCGGTCGACGTACACGTCGCAGAGGTACGCGAAGAGGGCCCCGTCGCTGATCACCCGCCCCACCGCCACCTGCCGACCGTCCCCCGGCCGGTAGACGCCGAACGGGATCGAGCCGGCGAAGGCCCGCCGCGTCGTCTCCCGGTCCCGCCCCAACGCCCAGTACGCGTCGGTGCTGAGCCAGTGGTGCACCAGGTCCAGGTCGAGGCGCTGCGGGTCGGTGCTGAGCAGGTAGCCGTCGTCACGGGTCAGGTCGGTCACCCGGTCACGCTAGCCCGCGCCCCGTCCCCGGCCACCAGCCAATTTCCGTCAGGTGGCCGGGGCGGGGCGGCGGATCAGTCCCGGTCCAGCAGGGCGCCCAGGACCCAGGTGACCACGCCGACGAAGAGCGCGCCGAGCACCGCCGCCGGCCAGAAGCCGTCCACCTCGAACGGCAGCCCGACCTGACCGGCGATCCACCCGGTGAGCAGGAAGAGCAGACCGTTCACCACCAGCGCGATCAGGCCGAGCGTCAGCAGGTAGAAGCCGCAGCCCACCACCTTGATGATCGGCTGGAGCACCGCGTTGACCACCCCGAAGATGACCGACACGAGGACCAGCGTGACGACCGTCTCGGTGGTCGACGCCGCCGGCAGGTCGATGCCCGGGATCACCAGGGTGGCCAGCCAGAGAGCCACGACTGTCGAACCGAGCCTGATCAGAAGACCTTTCAACGAATCCATGGCCGGGATGGTGCCACGGGCCTGCGAACGATCTCCACCCTCAGCGTCGGGCGGGCCGGCCGACCACCTGCGACTCGATCGGGGTCGGGGAGAGCAGTGCCCAGCGCAGGGCACGCCGGTTGACCACGGCGACCATGTCCTCCCGGATCCGGGTCAGCCACCCCGCCGACCCGCCGAGCCCCAGCGCGGTGCCGGCCAGCGCCGCCTCCCCGGCGTCGAGCGGTTGCAGCACCGCCAGGTCGGCGCGACCCAGCGGGTCGACGTCCGCGACGGTCAGCTCGTCCCGGACGACGAGGCTGGTCTGCCACGCCGGACCGGGCCCGGCGTCGGCCGGCACCGGGCCGGCGTCGACCACCAGCAGCAGCGGTCGCAGCGGCGAGCCCGGCGGCCCACCCGGCGCCCGGCCCGGCGGCAGCACCGGGATGGTGCCGCCGGGCGAGCCCACGCCCCGGACGAACGACTCCCACGCCCGGGGCCGGCTGGTCTGGACCACCACCCGGGCGCCCAGCGCCATCGCCCGCAGGGCCATCAGTTGAGCCGCGCGGACCCCGCCGACCAGCACGATCCGGGTGGGCTCGGGCCGGAAGACCCGGACGGTCAGCGCGCCGCCGTGCCGGTTGGCGCCCATCATCAGACCCGCGTCGTCCAGGGTCAGCTCCAACTCCTGCTCCGGCTCCCCGGTGCCGGGCCCACCGGTCGGCGGGCCGAACCCGGAGACCGCGATCGGAAGCGTCCCGGCCAGCCCGGTCAGGTGCTCCCCGTCGAGCCGGCGCACCTCGCCCCCGAGCATCGTCACCAGCCGTCGCAGCGCCGCCCCGGCCGTCTCCAGCTCCGCCGTCGTCCAACCGGCCACCCGCACGGTGAGCTGGGTGCGGGCGGTGGCCGCGCGGGGGCCGGCGGAGAGCGTGACGGTGGTCGCCGCCGCCGGCAGGGCGAGCATCCGGGAGACCAGCCGGCGCCCACCGTCGGCCCGCAGGTCCGGCCAGCGGCGCAGCCGGAAGGTGGCCTGCACCAGCGGGCCGGTCCGGACCGCCTGCCAGGTCTCCTGCGTCGGCTGGCCGTCGTCGAGGTGGGCGCACTCGGCGAGGACACGCAGCGCGGCGTGCTCCCCGAGCGGGCGGGCGGGCACCGGGCCGAGCCGGCGGACGATCCGCCGGAGCACCCCGGCCAGCGCCCGGCGCAGGTCCTCGTCGGACCACCCGTCGGCCCGCAACACCCGGACCGCCAGCACCGCCCGGCCCTGGGCGGGCAGCCGCCCGTCGGTGAGCTGCCGGTACGACGTCGCCGCCGTCGCGCCCCCGGCGGTCGCGGTCGGTGCCGCGACGCCGCTGAGCAGCAGTTGGATCCGGACCGGTGGGCTGTCGGCGGTGGCCGGGGGCAGCAGGCTCACCGGGGCGGGCAGCCGTTGCCGGCCGCCGCCGAGCAGGTCGCCCGGGTCGCCGAGGTCCAGCAGGACGCTCAGCCCGGTCGCGTCGTCCACCACGGCGGCCGGCCCGCCGCCCAGTTCCACGGAGCGCAGCCGCGCGCCGGGGGAGACCAGGTCCAGCAGCTCGGCCGGGCCGGCGGTGGCGGGCAGCGCCCGCCGGCGGGTGACGTACCCGAGCCCGACGACCAGCCACTCGAAGAGCCACCGGCCACGCAGCCGGATCCAGGCGCCGGCGACCAGCAGGCCGGCCCCGGCCAGGGCGGCCAGCACCGGCCCGGTGCCCCGTCCCAGCGCGGCGACCGGCACCGCCAGCGCCACCTGGACGGCGACGAGCTGACCCGCGCGGATCCGCGCGTCCGGCCGGTGACCGCCGGGCATCCACTGTGCGGGGAGGGGCTGCCGAACCGTCTGGGTCGGCGGGCCGGTCGTGGTCGCCGTCACCGCGCCTCCTGTGCCGATCGTCCGGTGGCGTCTGTCGATGCGGCCATCGTAGGGCCCGGACGGCCGGTCCGTTGTCCACAGGGGAGCACCCGGGGTAGCACAACCGGGGTAGGCCGGCTACCGTCAGCGACGAACTCGTGCCGACCCGTACCCGCCGCGGGTGCGACCGGTGGGTCCGCCCGTGGACGCGCCGCCCGGCCGACCAGGACCGAGAAGGAGAGGTGACCCCGGGTGTCCCAGACCCAGGCGGAAGCCGCGGTGATGCAGACGACCGCCGCGAAGTTCGACCAGGTGGACCAGTCGTTGCAGAGCATGCTCAGCGGCCTGATGGCCGAGCTGGAGGTGCTCCAGCAGGCCTGGCGTGGTGCCGGCGGCCGGTCCTTCGCGCAGGTCAAGCAGCAGTGGTCGCAGGACCAGGCCGCGTTGCAGCGGGCCCTGCGGGAGACCGCGCAGGCGATCCGCACCGCCGGCCAGCAGTACGACGTTTCCGACTCCGAGGCCGCCGGCCGGGTCGCCGGCACCAACCGGGGCGGCATCCAGCTTCCGCTCTAGTCGCCGCGAGGTGCCCTCCCGCCACGGGAGTCTCGCCCGGACCGAAAGGGGAACCATCCGATGGACAATGGTGTGCTGGTCGTCAACTTCGCCGCGCTGCAACAGGCCAGCGCGGACATCCAGCGGGCGTTGAACACGCTCGACTCGCAGCTCGGGCAGTTGGAACGGGACGCCGCGCCGCTGGTCGCCAGTTGGGCCGGCGAGGCCCAGCAGGCGTACCAGGTCCGGCAGTCGCGGTGGCGCTCGGCCTCGCAGGACCTCCAGGCCATGCTGCGCGACATCAAGGTCGCCGTGGACGACTCCGCGACGGACTACCTCAACACGGAGAAGCGCAACGTCGGCCTGTTCCAGTGACGGCGGTGGTGGCGCCGCCCGGTGCCACCACCCCACCCCATCCCACCCGCACGACCAGACCGAGCCCGCCGGGGTCGCCCCGGTGGGCTGGCCGCCGCTGCGGCGGCTCCCCGCTGCGGGCCGGCCGGGGACGTCGGGCAGAGCCGGCTCAGGTCGGCCCGGCGGGCCGCCACCGGCGGCGCAGGCCGCGCGGCAGCACCACGGCGAGCAGCACGACGCCGGCCACGCCCGCCGCCGTGACCGTGGCGACCAGCACCGCCCGGTCCCGGGCCGCCGCCCGGCGGGCCTGCCGGGCCGCCAGCGCCGGGTCGGGTTCGTCGTCGGCCAGGGCCAGGTCCGGCGCGGGCCGGGCGATCGGCGCCCCGGAGGTCTCCACCACGGCCCGGTACGGGTTCAGCACCCCCACCCCGTACCCGGCTCCGCCGCCCGGGGCGGGATCGGCGGTGGCGAGCAGGCGGCGCGCCACCTCGGCGGCGGTCAGCCGGGGCCGGTACTGCCGCACCAGCGCGGCGGTGGCCGCCACGAAGGGGGCCGCGTAGCTGGTCCCCTCGGCCCGCCGGTGGCCCTGGCCGGGCGCGGCGAGCAGCACGTCGCTGCCCGGGGCGACCAGGTCCACGTACGACCCGGTCTGCGAGAAGTCGGCGCGGAGCCCCGACGGGGCGATCGCGCCCACCCCGAGCACCCCGTCGTACGCGGCCGGGTACGGCACCGGGTCGCCGCTGTCGTGCAGGTTCCCGGCGGCGGCCACCACGACCACGTCCCGGTCGACGGCGTACCCGACCGCCGAGCGGACCGCCGAGTCGTCGACGTACAGCACCACGGACAGGTTGATCACGTCGGCGCCCCGGTCCACCGCCCACCGGATCGCCCGCGCGAACTCCGCCGCGCCGACCGTACGCCCCGACTCCCGGCCCTCGACCACCTGCTGCTCGCTGACCCGTACCGGCAGGATCCGGGCGCGGGGCGCGAGCCCCCGGAAGGCCACCCCGGGGTGCGGGGCGGCGGCGATGATGCTCGCCACGCCGGTGCCGTGACCGGCGCAGTCGCGGGTGCCGTCGCCGCCCGGGTCGAGCAGGTCGACGCCGTCGAGGACCCGCCCGGCCAACTGTGGGTGTCGCCGGTCGACCCCGGAGTCCACCACGGCCACGGTCACTCCGTCCCCGGTGGCCAGTGGCGACAACCGGTCCGGCGCGTACCGCTGCTGGGGCCACGGGGCCTCGGCGACCGGTCGGGCCGGGGCGACCGGGGTGGCGCAGGCCGGCGCGGCACGGCCCGCCAGCACCGGCCCGCCCGCGACGCCCGGCGGGCCGTCGGCAAGGATGGTGACAGGGCTCGCAGCGGCGGCCGGCGGGGCGTCGGCGTGGGCCGGTGGTGCGGTGCCCGGGACGGCCGTGGCCAGCGCGGCCAGGGCGGTCAGAACCGGCCGCACGGCGCACCGGAACATCGATCGCCTCCGCCTCGTGTCGGCTCCGGAACAGGATGTTATCGCCTGTGTGGTCGGTGCACGGCCCGCTGCCGGCCTTGCCATTGTGATCTTGTTACTACCTTGTAGGTTGTTAGGCGATGCCTATGGCTCGCACGCGGGAGGAGAGGTGGCCGTGACCGGATGGGAGCCGGCCACCGAGGCCGAGGTGGCGATGCGCGACGCGTTGCGCGCCAGCGACCAGGAGCTGTACTTCCAGATCCTCGCCCGGACCGACCTGCTGCTGCCCGTCTCCCAGACGACCGTCGGCCCGGCGGCCGGCTGGGGCACCTGGACCACCGGCGGTCGGACCCACGTGCTCGCGTTCACCTCCGCCGCCGCCCTGCGGGCGTCCCTTGGGGAGAACGCCGGCGCCAGCCGTCGCTCCGGCTACGCCGAACTGGCCACCGGCTGGCCCAACCACGAGTGGTGGCTCGCGGTGAACCCGGGCCTGCCCATCGAGGGGTACCTGCCCGCCTGGTTCGTGGCCCAGCTCTCCCGGGGCGACGTCCGGCTGCCCGGCCGCACCATGGGCGCGCGGGCCCGGCTGGAACGGGTGGAGTCGCTGGCCCGCGCCCGGGCCGGCGTGCACCCGGCCGGCCGGGACGCCCCGGTCGCGCCGGCCGCGCGTAACCCCGCCGTTCCGCCGGCCCCCACCGACCGGCCCGAGGAGCCGCCGACGACGGCGATGCCCCGACCGGCGGCCAGCGCCGGGCCGTACCCGTCGAGCGCGTCGGTCCCGGTGGACGCCGGACCCGCGACGGCGTCGGTCCGGCCGCACCTGCCGACGCGGGGAGCCGGTGAGCCGCCCCCGCCGTCGCGCTACGCCGCACCCGTGGAGAGCCCCGCCCACCCCCTGACCGGGATTCCCGGGCAGCCCACCCTCGCCGGGGGCGCCGGCCCGCCACGGTACGGCAGCTCCGCTCCGCACGGGGGTGAGCGCCGCGAGCCGGAGGCCACGCCGTACCCCGACGGGCCGTCGCGGGGCTCCGCCGCCGCGCCGGCCCCGGCCACCCCGGCGACCGATCCCGGCCGCGCCGCCTCACCGCCGGTCAACGGCTGGTTGACCAGGCCGAGCAGTTCGGCGGCGAGCAGCCGGCCCGCACCGACGGAGCCGCGCCCCGACCCCCGGCGTCCCGGCGGCGAACCGTCGCTGTTCGAGCCGTCGCCCCGACGCCCCCCGGCGGTCGAGCCGCCCCGCCCCACCCAGCGGGCCACCCCGCCGTCCCGCAGCGGCCTCGGCGGCCAGCCGTTCCCCCGACGCCGACCCGCCGGGCCGGCCGGTGGCGACGAGCCGACCCGGGCCTTCCAGTTCGGTCCGGCCGACGAGGAGGCCACCAGGCCGTTCGCGGCCGGGTCGGCCGGCGAGCCGACCCGGGCGTTCCACGCCGGACCGACGGCGGAGGAACCGACCCGGGCGATGCCGTTCGGGCCGGCGCTCGGACAACCCACCCGGGCGGTCCCGTTCGGGCCGGCGGACGAGGAGGCCACGCGGGCGCTGCGGCCCGGTACCCCGGCGGAGCCGACCCGGGCGCTGCGGCCCGACGCGGGGGCCGAGGAGGCGACCCGGGCCCTGCCGCTGCCCGCCCGCCGACCGACGGAGCAGGAGACCGGCCGGGCGTTCCGGCCGGGTACCCCGTCGGAGGAGACCACCCGCCCGCTGACCGTCTCGCGGGCCGAGCCCCCGCCGACGGCGGAGGTCACCCGCCCCTTCGCGGCCTGGCAACCCTCGTCCGACGCACCGGCGACGGCCACCCCCGTCAGCCCGGCGAGCCCGGCCGCTCCGACGAGCCCGGCGGCCTCGACGAGCCCGGTCGGCCCGGTGAGCCCGGTCGGTGGCGGGTCCGGGGCGGTCGGTGGCGGGTCCGGCAGTGCCGGCGAACGGACGGCCTGGCTCGGCACGGCGGCTCCACCGGCAGCGTCCCCGTCGGCACCAGCCGCGCCGGCACCGTCCACGTCGGCCACGCCCGCACCGGGCACCTCGCCATCGGGCGATTCCCCACCGGGCACCCCGCCGTCGGGCACGTCGGCATCAGGCACCTCGCCTTTGGGCACCTCGCCTTCGGGCACCTCGCCTTCGGGCACGGTGGCCACGTCGCCGTCGGCCGCGCCGGGCGTGACCATCGGCGGCGTGGGCACGTCGGCGACCGGCCCGGAGCGGGTCGCCGCCGGGGCACCGGACACCGACGCCGGGGCGGACAGCCTGTGGGAACCGGCGGCGGCGCGGCGGCAGTCGGTCGACCCGGCGGGCCCGGAGCGCAGCGCTGCTGCGGAGCCGTCCCCGGGGCAACCGGCGGAGCCGACCCAGGAACTGGGCGGGTCGGCCGCCGAACCGGTCTCCGGGCCACCCGCGTCCGGTCGGACCTTCACCCCCATCGTGATCGAGGGCACGGTCGTCGAGGCCCGGGACGTCCCGGCGGACGGTGCCGCAGCGACGACCGATGCCTGGTCCGGCACCGGGAACCCCGACCCGGCCCTCGGGACGGAGCCGGCTCCCCCGGCCGACCCGGCGGCCTCGGCCGTCCCGCTGTCACCGTCCCACCCGCTGTCACCGTCCCACCCGGACTCCCTGGTCGACGAGGTGACCGACCAGCCGCTGGCGGGGGCCGTCGACCTGGCCGCCCCGCCCGAGCGGGTCGAGCCGGCCGTCGCGCCCGATCCGGCGGCAGGCCCGGTGACCGCCGGGGACGGGCCCGGAGCGGACGTGTGGGCCGCGGAGACGGCAGCCGCAGCGGCGGAGACGGCGGCTGCGGAGATGGCAGCGGCGGAGACGGCAGCGGCGGAGACGGCAGCCGCGGAGGCGGCGGCGTTCCAGCCGGCCAACGAGGTCGAGGAGGAGTTGCTGGCCGCCGCCGGTAGCGGCAGCACCGACAGCTTCCTCTCCACCCTGCTGCTGGCCCGGGTGCTGCTGCCGGTCGCGCCGGACTCCGCGCCCGGCAGCCGGCCCGGCGAGCCGGGCTTCGTGTGGCGTACCGAGCGGCTCGACGGCGAGCCGTACGTGGTGGTGCACACCTCGCCGGAGCGGCTCACCGACCACCACACGGTGACGGTCGAGACGGTGCTGGTGAAGTTCGTCCAGCTGATCCGGCGCTGGCCCGACGAGGACTGGTCGTTCGCGGTCAACCCCGGTACGCCGATCGGCGCGAAGCTGCCCGGCGAGCAGATCGTCGGGCTGGCCAACTGGGCCGCCGAGGTGGGGCTGGGCGACGACACCGGACCCGAACCGGAGCAGCCGGAGCGGGTCGGGGCCGACGAGCCGGTGAGCCGGCCGCGTCCCGCCCCGGCCGACGACCCCAACCGGCCGGTGGTCATGCAGAAGGCGGTGGCCCCGAGCCAGCTCGCCTACTACCTGGAGCGCGGCTACGACCGGGTGTCCGGCTTCGTGCACCGGGCCAGCGAACTGGCCCACCTGACCACCCCGGCGCACCTGCACGACGCGCTCGGGCTGGCGTACCCCGAATCGCCCTTCGCCCGGGACGCGGACGAGATCTACGTGCTGCGGTGGCCGGCGCACCGGCCGAGCCTCTACCGCATCCCGTACGGGGGGCAGAACGAGGACGCCATGCGGGCGATGGAGGGCTGGGTGATCGAGCGGCCCCCGTTCCGGGGCAACGGCTTCGCGCCGGGGGAGAGCAGCGACGTGGTCGCCGAGTTCAAGGTGGACAGCGCGCGGCTCCCGCACGGGGCCCAGCTCTGCCGGATCGGCGCGGACGGCACCGAACGGGTGGTCGCCGTCCTGGACACCGACGCCCTGCTCTGGCGCCGGGTCGGTGCCCCGTGACCCGGATCGGTGCCGTGACCCGAGGTGCTGCCGTGAACCGAGGTGCTGCCGTGACCCGGATCGGGGCCGTGAGCAGGGGCGGTGAGGGGTGATGCGGGACGGTTACGTCGCCCGGTGGCGCGGGCGGGAGTACCAGGCCAGCCCGGACGGCGACGACGTCCGGCTGTACCAGCCCGAGCCCGGGGACGGGTTCGAGGAGGTCCGGCCGGGCCGGTACGTGCGGGTGCTGCCCGCCCGCGACGTCGAGGACCTGGCGTACGTGCGGACGACCTGCACCTGGCAGGGACAGCCCTTCATCGTGCTGGCCGAGCACGACGGCTGGCTGCGGGTCGAGTACACCGGTGGGCGGTGGCCGGTGGCCCGGGCGATGGGCCTGGAGGTCTTCGACTTCGGCGTCTACCAGGGCTGGGCGCCCCGCAGCGACGTCGCCGACCTACGCGAGCAGCGGCTCTGAGCCGGCCCGGCCGGGGCCGGCCCGGTCAGGACTTCGTCCAGCGCAGGACCTCGCCGAGCACCACCTCGCGGGCCTCCAGGTGCGGGAAGTGGCCCACGTCGTCGAGGAGCCGCCACTCGTACGGGGCGGTGACGTACCGGCCGGAGCCCTGGGCGGTACGCGGCAGCGAGGCGAGGTCCAGCGCGCCGTGCAGGTGCAGGGTCGGGGTGACCAGGGGCCGCTGCATCAGCTTGACGAAGCGGTACCCGTGCAGGCGCAGCACCGACCGGAACGCCCAGCGGTAGCCCTCCAGCGCGCAGAACGCGGCCTGCGGGATCTGCATCGCGTCCCGGTAGTGCCGGGCGTACCCGGCGAAGTCCGGCCCGGCCACCCAGCGGGGGCCGCCCCAGCGGCGCAGCATCTCCTCCACCGCGGCGGCGTCGTCGCGGGTCAGCACGTGCTCGTACCGGGGGAGCTGGAACTTCAGCGCCGGGGTGGAGGCGGCGAACTGCCCGCGCGGGTCGGCGAAGATCGCCGCGCGCAGCCGCAGCGGGTGCGGCGCGCCGAGCACCACCAGCCGCCGGACCAGGGACGGGTGGAACGACGCCACCGTCCAGGCCACCATGCCGCCGGCCCCGGTGCCGACCACGGTCGCGGAGCGCTCACCCATCGCCCGGATCAGGCCGGCGATGTCGGCGGCGAGGGTGTACCCGTCGTACCCCCGGGGTGGCTTGTCGCTGGCGCCGTAGCCCCGCAGGTCGACGGCGACCGCCCGGAAACCCGCGTCGGCCACCGCCGGCAGCATCTCGTGCCACGCCCACCAGTGCTCGGGAAAGCCGTGCAGGAAGAGCACCAGGGGGCCGGTCCCCGCCTCGACGACGTGGAACCGACTGCCGTTCGCGCCGACGAACCGGTGCGTCCACGGCCCGTCGGTCAGCACGCAGGACTCGTCGACGGGGCCGCGACGCTGCTGGGTCATGGCTGACAGCCTAGGACCCCCGCGCCGCCCCGCCCACGCGCCGACCCCGGTGGTGGCCGGGACCGCCCGCCGGAGGGCCGCCGACCGGCCCCGGACGGGCGCTGCCCGGGCGGGTGACCCGCCCGGGCAGCACTGGTCGTGCGACTGATCAGTGACTCAGGAGAAGCGGACCTTCAGGGAGGTACCGTTCTCCTCGACGACCCGGATCTTGGTACCGGTGGCGGGGAGCTTGACGCCGTGGTTCGGCAGCTCCGCGTACCAGTACTTCTTGGTGTCGTCGAACAGCGGCTGGGCCGCCTGGCCACGGATGTACTGCGGCTGGCTGTTCAGGTGCAGGGTGAACGAGTCCGCCTTGCGCAGGCTGAACGGGGCGTCGTACACCTGGATCCGGGACCGCCAGGGCTGGCCGGTCAGGTTGTAGATCGGCTGGGGCCGGGAGTCGATGATCAGGTTCCGGCCCTCACCCGGGTGGGCGAAGGTGTCGTTGTCCGCCCAGCGGGTGTTCCAGTACGAGATCAGCAGGCCCTCCTGGTACGCGTAGTGGTCCACGTAGTCGGGCTTGGTGTTCGCGTACCCGAAGAAGTACGGGCCGGTCTTGAGGTACTTGTCGTACGAGACGTACGACCGGTGCCCCGCGATGTAGTAGTTGTCGAAGAGCCGGGTGTACGTCTCCTCGACGATGCTCCACCCGCGCAGGGTCCAGTCACCCGGGCCGCTCTCGCCGCCGTCGACGGAGACGGTCGCCCCGTCGGCGACCACCGTGAGGGCGTCACCGAAGAAGCCACCGGTGGAGACCCCGCCGTCGGTCTGGTACCGGAGCCGGACCTGCGTCACCTTGCCGGCGGCGAAGTCCAGCGGGAGGTTGATGTCGACCCACTCGCCGCCGCTGCTGCCGTCCAGGGCCGGCCGCGGGTCCGAGTTGGAGATCGGCGGGATGGGCGCCCCGTTGACCGTGCCGGCCAGGGAGGTCCAGGTCGTGCCGCCGTCCACCGACGCCTCGAAGAAGAGGTAGTCGTAGTTCTCCTCGATGTCGTAGCGGCCCTTGAGGGTCAGCGCCGCCGACGACTTGCCGGTCAGATCGACCGTCTTGGTGAGCGTGTTGTTGAGGTCGTCGTCGTTGCCCGAGAAGAACTGCTTGGTCCCCTCGAACGGCGCGCCGTTGTCGAAGGTGTACTCCCGCTGCGGCAGGACGACCACGGCAGCCTGCGGCTTGTCGGAGTTGTACTCCTGTGGGCCGAGGTTGAGGGTCTTCTTCTGGCCGGCGACGACCACCTCGTAGTCGAGCCACCCGAGCTGGAGCTTGTTCCAGGCGCCGAGGTCGCCGCCGCGCTCACCGATGCCGCCGTCGTTCTTGCCACCGAGGCGGCTCTGGGCCATCAGGGTCCAGTGCTCGTTGTTGTTGTCCCCGCCACTGAGGATGTTGTAGTCGTCCGGCAGGCCGAGGTCGTGCGCGTACTCGTGGTAGAAGACGCTGCGGCCACCGTTCTCCGGCTGGATGGTGTAGTCACCGATCCAGACGCCGGTGTTGCCGATCTGCGTGCCACCGGCCGGGAAGTTCGGCGGGCCGGTCTGGCCGATCTGCGTGTTGTAGGCGTACCACCGGTGGCTCCAGATGGCGTCCTCACCCTGGATCGGGTCGCCGTCGGCCATGTCGCCACCGGCGTGCACGATCTGGAAGTGGTCGATGTACCCGTCCGGCTCGTTGAAGTCACCGTCGCCGTCGTGGTCGTACCGGTCCCACCTGTCCATCGCCTTGACGTCCGCGGCGATCTGCGCGTCGGTCCGGCCCTGGGCCTTCTGGTCGACGACCCACTGGTTGGCCGCGTCGCGGACCAGGTCCCAGACGTTGTCGCAGACGTTGTCGGAGCAGACGGCGGGATCGCCGGTCGGGTCGTCGTCGCCCTTCGGGTCGCTGGACCGGCCGTAGCGGGCCTCGTTGTACTTGACCTTGACCCAGTTGGTGACCGTGCCGTCGACGCTGTAGCGACCCGACGACTGGGCCTCGTAGTACTGCTTGACCGACTCGTCGCCGCGTCCGGTGCCGAAGTAGAGCTTCTCGAAGTACTCACGGCTGTAGTCCGGCTGCCAGACGGTGGAGTTGTCCACCGCGCGGTTCGGCTCCGGGATCTCGTTGTGCAGCGGCCCGTCGAACTTGGTCGGCCCCGGGATGCCCGGGTTGGTGTCCTTGTCCGGGTAGTCCGGGTGCCGGTCGTTGCCGAACTCGGCCAGGATCACGAAGATCTGGTCGGTCTGCTCGCGGGACAGTTCGACGTACTGGTCCTTCTGCTTGCCGGCACCCGCCCGGGCGGACCGGGCGGTCGCGGCCCCGGTCGGGCTGCCGGCGGCCTCGCCGACCTTCACGACGGTGCTGCCGTTGATCCGCTGGGTCTCGAGCCGGCCGGAGAGGACGTCGCTGAGCCCCTTCTGGCGAAGGGCGCGCCGCTTGTCCTCCAGCGGGTTGGGCAGGTCGTGCTCGGCGTGAGCGGACTCAGCGGCCGACGGGGCGGCCACCGGCGAGTCCGGCTGGGGCGCGGCGCTGGCGGACGAGGCCGCGACCAGTCCCGTCGCTGTCAGCGAGAGCCCGAGCAGACCCACTGCGACTTTGCGCACGTGGTACCTCCGGTGTGAGGGAACCGGCCCTACGGGGGTTGTACGAGCCGGCGGAAATTGATCCCACTCGTGGGACACATGGTGAACATAGACACTGGTGGGACGGGTGGGAAGACGGACACGTCGATTTGTTGCAAGATTTTGTGGGCCTCGTCGATGTCCGTCACATCACCCCAGGCAGCAGGCCGGAATGACGTTCTGTGTCGCCCTCCCGACTCTGTGCTTCCCATTGCTGGGATTTGCGTATTCACCCAAAAACGGTGAGTGGCGGCCCGTGCGCGGACCGCCACTCATTTACCGGTACGACCGGGATTCTTCCGTTCGTCAGTCCTCGTCGGACTTGCCGCCCTGCATCCCCGAGGAGATCAGCTCCATCACCGAGGAGTCCTGCAACGTGGTGACGTCGCCGAGCGACCGGTTCTCCGCGACGTCCCGCAGCAGCCGGCGCATGATCTTCCCGGACCGGGTCTTCGGCAACTCCGGCACCAGCATGATCTGCCGGGGCTTGGCGATCGGGCCGAGCGTCTTCGCCACGTGCGTGCGCAGGTCGGCGATGAGCCGCTCGCCCGCCTCGCCCTCGGCGTCGGCGTTGCCGCGCGGGATGGCGAACGCGACGATCGCCTGGCCGGTCGTCGGGTCGGTCGCGCCGACCACCGCCGCCTCGGCCACCGACGGGTGGCTGACCAGGGCCGACTCCACCTCGGTGGTGGAGATGTTGTGCCCGGAGACCAGCATCACGTCGTCCACCCGGCCGAGCAGCCAGATGTGGCCGTCGTCGTCCTTCTTCGCGCCGTCCCCGGCGAAGTAGATCCACTCGTCGCCGCTGCCCGCCCCGGCCCCGAACCGGGACCAGTACGTGTCGATGAACCGGTCGTCGTCGCCCCAGATGGTGCGCAGCATCGACGGCCACGGGTCACGCAGCACCAGGTAGCCGCCACCGCCGTTGGGCACCGACCCGCCCTGGTCGTCCACCACGTCGGCGACCACCCCGGGCAGCGGGGACATCGCGCTGCCCGGCTTCGTGGCGGTCACCCCCGGCAACGGCGTGATCATCATCGCCCCGGTCTCGGTCTGCCACCAGGTGTCCACGATCGGCAGCTCGCCCCGGCCGACGTGCTGCCGATACCACATCCACGCCTCGGGGTTGATCGGCTCACCGACGCTGCCGAGCAGGCGCAGCGAGGAGAGGTCGTACCCGGCGGGGATCTCGTCGCCCCACTTCATCATGGTCCGGATCAGCGTCGGGGCGGTGTACAGGATGCTCACCCGGTACCTGTCGACGATCTCCCAGAACCGACCCTTGTGCGGGGTGTCCGGGGTGCCCTCGTACATCACCTGGGTCGCGCCGTTGGCCAGCGGGCCGTACACGATGTAGGAGTGCCCGGTGACCCAGCCGATGTCGGCGGTGCACCAGTACACGTCGGTCTCCGGCTTGAGGTCGAAGACCGCGTGCGTGGTGTACGACGCCTGGGTGAGGTAGCCCCCGGTGGTGTGCAGGATGCCCTTGGGCCGGGCGGTGGTGCCGCTGGTGTACAGGATGAACAGCGGGTGCTCGGCGTCGAACGGCTGCGCGGTGTGCTCGGTCGACGCGGTCTCCACCGTCTCGTGCCACCAGTGGTCCTTCGCCGTCCAGGCCACCTCCTCGCCGGTGCGGCGCAGCACCAGCACGTGCTCCACCGACGGGCAGTTCGCCACCGCCTCGTCCACGGTCGGCTTCAGCGCCGACGGCTTGCCCCGCCGGTAGCCGCCGTCCGCCGTGATCACGACCTTGGCGCTGGCGTCCTGGATCCGGTTGCTCAGCGAGTCGGCCGAGAACCCGCCGAAGACCACGCTGTGCGTGGCGCCGATCCGGGCGCAGGCCAGCATCGCGACCGCCGCCTCCGGCACCATCGGCAGGTAGATCGCCACCCGGTCGCCCGCGCCCACCCCGAGGTCGGTCAGCGCGTTCGCCGCCTGGCAGGTGAGCTTGTGCAGGTCGGCGTAGGTGACCGTGCGGGTGTCCCCCGGCTCGCCCTCCCAGTGGATCGCCACCTTGTCACCCCGGCCCGCCTCGACGTGCCGGTCCAGGCAGTTGTACGCCACATTCAGTCGACCGCCGACGAACCACTTCGCGAACGGCGGGTTCGACCAGTCCAGCACCTGCTCCCAGGGCGTGTTCCAGGCCAGCCGCTCGGCCTGCCGCGCCCAGAAACCCAGCCGGTCCGCCGTCGCCTCCTCGTACGCCTCGGCGGTCACGTTGGCGTTCGCGGCGAGTTCGGCCGGCGGCGGAAACTGCCTCGTCTCGTTCAGCAGGTTGGCCAGTGCCTCACCACTCATGCCATGCTCCTTCTTCGCTTACGTGACCTGGGTCTCACTGACGCTGAGGTTAGCCGGGCGGCCCCGCCCAGGCGACCGGTGCGTCCCGGACCGCGCCCAGCGGCCGACCCCACGCGCCGAGCTGTAAGGAAGGGCCCCCTGTTAACGCATACGGTAGAGAAGGGTCCCCTTCTCACCGCCGGAGGTGGGGGCGGTCGCCGGGGATTCGCTAGCGTGGCGGGGTGACCGCCGACCCGCTCGCCCCACTGCTCGCGCTCGCCGACATCGCACCCGCCGTCGACCGGGCCCGCGAGCGGTTCGACCAGGCGCTGCGGCACCGCGCGTTGCGCCGGCACGGCGGCCAGGTCGCGGCCGAGGTCAGCCTGCGGTCCGCCGTCGCCAGCACCGCCCTGCAGGGGTACGCCCACGACCGGGAGACGGTCCGGGCCGGCACGATCACCGACCCGGTGCTCCAGGGGGCGCTGCGGGTGGCCGGAGCGCTGCCCGGCCTGACCGAACTCTGGTCGAAGGCGCCCCGACAGGTGCTGGCCCGGCTGCACGTGCTCGCCGCCCGCGAGGTCGTACCCGAGGGGGAGCTGGGGCGGCCGGTCGCCGATCCGGTGGTCGGCGCGCGCCTGGACGCGCTGGCCGGCCTGGTCGCGGGCGGGACGACGGTCTCCCCGCTGGTCCTGGCCGCCGTGGTGCACGGCGAGCTGCTGGCGCTGCGACCGTTCGCCGGGCCCTCCCCGGTGGTGGCGCGGGGCGCCGCCCGGCTGGTGCTGATGTCCACCGGCTTCGACCCGCGCGGCCTGCTCGCCGTCGACGTCGGCCACCACGAGCGGGAACCGGAGTACCTCGGCGCGGCCGGCGCCTTCGCCACCGGCACCCCGGACGGGCTGCGCTCCTGGCTGCGGCACTACGCGACGGCCGTCGAGATCGGGGTCGACCAGCTCACCGCGATCGGCGACGAGATCCTCGCCGCCACCTGACCGCCCCTGCCGCCGACCGGTCCCGGCCCGCGTTCGTCCGCCGGCGGGATCACGCGGGCGCGCCTGGCTGCGGTCCGCCCCGTCAGTGCCTCAGGTGCCGGCCGCGACCCGGGTGCGGCGGTGCCGGCCGTACCAGGCGATCCCGATGGCCACGCCCACCCCGACGCCGAGCGCGGCGGCGGCGACCGGCACGGCGGGCCGTTCCCGCAGCCGCCGGCCGAGCGGGACCGGGTTGCGGAACTCCAGCACCGGCCAGGCGTTCTCGGTGGCCAGCTTGCGCAGCGCCCGGTCCGGGTTGACCACGGTCGGGTGGCCGACGCACTCCAGCAGCGGCCGGTCGCTGTACGAGTCGGAGTAGGCGTACGAGTCGGCGAGGTCGTACCCGCGCTCGGTGGCCAGCTCACGGACCCCGTCGACCTTGCTCGGGCCGGCCGCGTAGAACTCGACCTCGCCGCTGTACCGGCCGTCCTCGACCGCCATCCGGGTGGCGATCACGTCGGTGATGCCGAGCAGTTCGCCGATCGGCCGGACCATCTCCTCGCCGGAGGCGGAGACCAGCACCACGTCCCGCCCGGCCGCCCGGTGCTCCTCGATCAGCACGGCGGCCTCGGCGTACACGTAGGGGTTGATCAGCTCGTGCAGCGTCTCCGCGACGATCTGGCGGACTTGTTCCACCTGCCAGCCCTTGCAGAGGGTGGCCAGGTAGTCCCGGGTGCGCGCCATGGTCTGCTCGTCTGTCCCGCCCAGCCGGAACATCAACTGCGCGTACGCAGACTTGACCACGTCACGCCGGGTGATCAGCCCGTCCCGATAGAACGGCCGACCGAACGCCAGGGCGCTCGACTTGGCGATGACGGTCTTGTCCAGATCGAAGAAAGCGGCACTTCGGCCCACGGCGCGAAAGTCTAGCCCGATGGTCTATGGTCGGCGGGTGCCCGGGGCCCGATGGTTACGCCAATCTGCGGGGAAGGGCCCACAATATCACGCATACCAGTGATAGTCGTCACACTCTGCGAGCGGGAATTTGCAGGGAGTGGAGGTAACACCACTCGACGTGCGCCTGTGTGCTCAGGCATGCTAGTCCTCAAAGCAAGTTTCTAGACTTTCCGCTTCGGAATCAGACCCTCGGCGGTTGCACCCCCCGTAACCGCTGAGTGGGTTCGGCTCAACCCCCCCGGAGCCGAACCACCCGACGACCCCCGTCTCCCCCCGACGGGGGTCGTCCCTTTGCCCGGGGGAGCGCTCCCCGTCGGCCGGCCCACCGCGCAGTTCGTGGTCCGACTCACCGGACGACGGCGGTGGCCGTCCCGGCCTGCGGCTGGAAACAGGCCAGCCCCCAGCCACGGGCGGTGGTGACCAGCCACGGGTGGCCGACGTGGGTGCGTTGCCGGTACCGCTGCCCCGGATCCAGGGTCCGGTACCGCTGGCGGTGGCCCCGGTGGTCCAGCCAGTGGATCACCACCGGCTCCGACCGGGCGTTCACGAACTCGACGTACGCCTCCGTGCCGCCGTCGACCGACCGGAGCAACACCTCCCGGTGCGGCGGCAGGGCGGCGAGTTCCGGGATCGGCGGCGGGGTGGTCGCCTGCCGTGACGGGGTGGGCGAGGACTGCGCGCCGGGCCCGGTCGGGGGCGGGTCGAGCGGCGGCTGCTGCGGTGACGCGGTCGGTGCGGCGGACGCCGACCGGGTCGAGGGAGCGGGAGCCGACCCGGACGGCGCGGGTGACGCGGACCGGTCGGCCGGGGGCACGGACCGGCTCGGGTCCGGGGTCGCCCGACCGGACGCGGACGCCGGACCCGGCGGGTACGTGGGTGCCGATGTGGGCTCGACGCTGTCCGCGCCGACGATGGCGATCGGCGGGTCGGCCAGCGGCTGGAAGTCCGACTGCTTCGGGCCGGTGACGAACGGCAGCACCCCGATCGCCAGCGCCGCGAGCAGGCCGACCGCCACCAGGGCGGGTACCAGGTCCAGGCCGCCCCGTTCGGTGGCCGGGGCCGGTTGGTCCACCGTCGCGCCGGACGTCCACCGGTCGCCCTCGCCGGCACCGTTGCCGTTGCCGTTGCCGGGCAGTGTCGCCGGTTGGACGGCGGGGTCGATCCCGGGAGTGCGAGCGTCGGGTGCTGGCTGCGGAACGCCGTGTGCCTCATCCGGTACGTGCGCCATGAACCCCGATCCCGAGTGAGCGGTGCGACCTGTCGTGGCAGGTCGGCAAGGATGGCTGAACCGTCCGGCCGGAAGCAGGGGCTTCGGCGGACCCGGCCCGGGGATCCTATGCAATCCCTCGCTGGCATACCAGATCCACTGCTGCTGCGGGGTTCATCCACAGGCGACTGAGTTATCCACAGGCGACGGCTGCGGGGCGGCGGAGTGTCCGGGTCCGGCGGGAGGGTGGGCCCTCTGCCAGCCGTACCCCTGGAGGCCGCGATGCCGCCCCGTACCTCCGTCACACCGACCCCACGACGGCCGTTGGTGGTGACCGCCGACGAGGACCTGCTCGACGACCTGCTCCGCCTCGCCGCCGCCGGGGGGACCGAGGTCGACGTGGCCGCGGACCCGGCCGCCGCGCGGGCCCGTTGGCTGCCGGCGCCCCTGGTGCTGGTCGGCAGCGACCAGGCGCACTCCTGCCTGCGGGCCCGGCTGCCGCGCCGGCCCCGGCTGGTGCTGGTCGGCCGGACCGGGGAGCTGGATCCGGGCTGGGAGGTCGCCGAACTCGTCGGGGCCGAACACGTCGCCACCCTGCCCGCCGCCGAGCCGTGGCTGGTCGACCGGCTCGCCGAGTCCGCCCCGGGCCAGCCCACCGGGGCCGCCCGGATGGTCGCCGTACTCGGCGGGCGCGGCGGCGCCGGGGCCAGCGTGCTCGCCGGTGGCCTGGCGGTCACCGCCGCCCGCGCCCGGCAGCGCACCCTCCTCGTCGACGCCGATCCGCTCGGCGGCGGGCTGGACCTGGTGCTCGGCTGGGAGCAACTGGAAGGGCTGCGCTGGCCGGCGCTCAGTGACGCCGACGGCCGGGTCGACCCACCGGCGCTGGTGGGTGCCCTGCCCAGTCGCGGGGACTTGGTGGTGCTCTCCTGGGACCGGGGCGAGCTGCTCAACCTGCCCGCGCCGGCGATGGCAGCCGCGCTGGACGCCGCCCGCCGGGGGCGGGACTTCGTCGTCGTCGACCTGCCCCGCCAGTTCGACGACGCCGCCGTGATCGCCCTCCAGGCCGCCGACCAGGCGTACCTGGTCGTCCCGGCCGAGCTGCGGGCCACCGCGGCGGCGGCCCGGGTGGTCGCCGTCGCGGCCCCGCACTGCGCGCACCTGTCGGTGATCGTGCGGGGGCCCGCGCCGGGGCGGCTCAAGGCCGCCGAGATCGCCCGGGTACTGGGCCTGCCGCTGGCCGGCACGCTGCGCCCCGAGCCGGCCCTCTGCCGGGGCCTGGAACGGGGTGAGGCGCCGGCTGCCGCCGGGCGGGGCCCGCTCGCCGTGCTCTGCCAGCGTCTCGTCACCGAGGTGACCGGCCGACCGGCGACGGGGGCGGCCTGATGAGCGGCCCGGCCGACCCCCGGGCGCTCTCCGCGCGGGTCCGGCAACGGTTCGCCGCCGAGGCCACCCCGGTCACCGCCGCCGCGATCGTCTCCGCGGTACGCGCCGAGCCCACCGCCGCCGTCCTCGGCGACACGGCGGTGCTCCGGATGGCCGACCGGGTGCACGACGACCTGGTGGGCGCCGGCCCGCTCGCTCCGCTGCTCCTCGACGCCGAGGTCACCGACGTACTCGTCAACGGAACCCGGGTGTGGGTCGACCGGGGCCGGGGCCTGCACCAGGTGGCCGTGCCGATGGGCACCGTCGACGACGTACGCCGGCTGGCGCAGCGGCTCGCGGCCGGCGCGGGCCGGCGGCTGGACGACGGCGTCCCGTACGCGGACGCCCGGCTGCCCGACGGCACCCGGCTGCACGCGGTCCTGCCGCCGGTGGCGACCGACGGACCGTACCTGTCGCTGCGGACCTTCCGGCAACGGCCGTTCACCCTCGACGAGTTGGTCCGGCAGGGGACGGTCCCCGCCCCGGTGGGGCCGGTGCTCGCCGCCGTGGTGGCCGCCCGACTCGCCTACCTGGTCACCGGTGGCACCGGTTCGGGCAAGACGACCTTGCTCAACACCCTGCTCGGCCTGGTGCCGCCGACCGAGCGGATCGTGCTGGTGGAGGACGCGGCGGAGCTGTACCCGGTGCACCCGCACGTGGTGGGGCTCCAGGCGCGCACCTCCAACGTGGAGGGCTCCGGCGCGGTCGGGCTCAACGACCTGGTCCGGCAGGCCCTGCGGATGCGACCGGACCGGCTCGTGGTGGGGGAGTGCCGGGGTGCCGAGGTGGTCGACCTGCTCGCCGCTCTGAACACCGGCCACGACGGCGGCGCGGGCACCCTGCACGCCAACGCGCCGGCCGACGTGCCGGCCCGGCTGGAGGCGCTCGGGCTGCTGGGCGGGCTGCCCCGGGCGGCGCTGCACGCCCAGGTGGCCGCCGCGTTGCAGGTGCTGCTCCAGGTCCGTCGCGGCGCCCGAGGGCGGCTGCTGGAGTCGGTCTGCCTGCTGCTGCCGCAGGGGCCGGACCGGCTGGTCGTCGCCGTTCCGGCGTGGACCCGAGGGCAGGGCCCCGGTCCGGCCGCCGGCACCCTGGCCGCGTTGCTACGGGCCCGCGAGGTGCCGGTGCCCCCGGCGCTGGGTCCGGCGGGTCGGTCGGGTGCCGCATGACCATTCCGGTCTGGCTCGTCGCCGGTACCGTCCTGGCGGCCGTCCTGCTGACGTGGCCCGTACGCCTGGCCTGGTCCGGCCGCCGCGCCGGCCACCCGTCGGTCGACCCGGCCCGTCGTCCGGCGGCGCGTCGGGTGGGCCGCCTGGTCCGGTGGGCCCGCCGGGACAACGTCCCCGATCCACTCGTGAACTGGGTCGCCGAGCTGCGTCGGATCCCCGACACCCACCTCGATCCTCCCGCCCCGGCCCGGCCGGACCCCGCTGGAGTCACCGGTACTCCCGCGTCCGCCCGGTCGACCGCTGCCGCCGGGCCGGCTCGGCCGCATGGCGGTGCCGGGCCGGTCCGGCCACCCGGTCGGCACGACCCGCGTCGTCCGCGTACCGACGGTCGACCGCCGGTGGTCGGTCTGCTCCGGGGCGGTCCGTCGGCAGCGGAGCCGGGCAACGTCGCCGGGCGCCGGCCGCCTGGCGACGACGTGCCGATCGGAGCGCCCCCGACGGGTCGCCCTCAGTGGCCCGCCGGTGCCGGGCGGGCGAGGGCGGACAGCCGGTCGGGCCAGCCGCAGCCGTCCAGCGGCACCGGCTGGGCGGCGTGGGCGGGTCGGTGGGGCGCCACGCTCGCCGGCTCACCGAGGCGGACGCTGCTGCTGACCGGGCTCACCGGTGCGGTGGTCGGCGGTGCGCTGGCCGGTCCCGTCGCGGCGGTGGCCCTCGCCGGGTACGGCTTGCTGGGGGCCCGTGCCCTGGTGCGACGGCGGGCCGCCCGGCAGGCCGATCGGGCCCGCCGGCGTCGGCTGGACCAGCTCTGCGGCCTCGCGGCGGACCTGCGGGCCGGCCTCCCGGCACCGGTGGCCTCGCTGCCCGATGCCACTGGGGCCGCGGGCGGCGACGCCGACCGGGTGGACCGGTTGACCACCGCCGCCGTGCACCTCGCCGAACGGACCGGCGCGCCCCTGGCCGAGTTGCTGGAACGCATCGAGGCGGACACCCGGCTCGGCGACCGGGGGCTGGCCGCTGCGGCGGCGCAGGCGGCCGGCGCCCGGGCCACCGCGTGGCTGCTCGCCGCGCTACCGCTCGGCGGGATCGGGCTGGGGTACGGGATCGGCGTCGACCCGGTCGCGATCCTGCTGCACACCCCGGTCGGCGCCGCCTGCACCCTCCTTACCGTCGCCCTCCAGGCCATCGGGCTGATCTGGGCGGACAAGCTCACCGCGATGCCGGGCCGGGCCGCGTGATGTCCCGGGCGACGCTGCTCGTCGGCGGTCTCGCCGTGCTGGCCGGACTCGTGGCGGCGGTCGGCGTCTCGCGGCGTCCGCTGCGCCGCCTGCGGCGTCTCCGACACCCGCCGGCCGGCAGCCCGGTGCCGCAACCGGGCCGCCCGGAGCCGCCTGACATCGCCCCGGACGGCGGTACCCGTGCCGTCCACTGGCCACCCGACCGGATCCGTCTGGCGGCGGGCCTCGGCGGGCTGGCCGTGGCGGTGCTCGTCGGCGGCTGGCTCGGGCCGGTCGGCGCGCTGCCCACGGCGGTACTGCTCGACCGGCTGCTCCGCCGGATCGAGACGCCGGCCGCCCGCGAACGGCGGCTTCGCGAAGTCGCCGACCTGCCCCTCGCGGCGGATCTGCTGGCGGCGGCGATGCGGGCGGGCGCACCGGTCGACCGGTCCGTCCTGGCCGTCGCCGAGGCGCTCGGCGGCCCGCTCGGTGACCGGCTCGGCCGGGTCGGCCGGACGCTGACCCTCGGTGGCGAGCCCGACGAGGCCTGGGCATACCTGACCCCGGTGTCCGGGGCGGACCGGCTGGTGTCGGCGGCCCTGCGCTCGTCGAGCAGCGGCGCGGCCCTGACCGGTGCGTTGACCCGGCTCGCCGACGACCTGCGCGCCGACCGGTCCACCGCCATGGAGGAGTCGGCCCGCCGGGCGGGGGTCCTGATCGTGCTGCCGCTGGGGCTGTGCTTCCTGCCGGCCTTCATTCTCGCCGGTCTGGTGCCGGTGATCGTCGCCGTTCTCGGCGACGTGCTCTGAAACCGTTTCGAGAGGGGAAAGACGTGCGCAAGCTCTTCACCCGCCTGCGCGGCGACGCTGGGATGAACACCGCCGAGTACGCGGTGGGCACGCTGGCCGCCGTGGCCTTCGCCGGGCTCCTGCTCAAGGTGCTCACCTCCGACAGCGTGCAGACCGCGCTGACCGGGGTGATCGACCGGGCCCTGCAGTGATCCGGCGCCGGTTGGCCGGGGACGACCGGGGCTCGTTCACCGCCGAACTGGCGGCCGGCCTGCCGGCGCTCCTGCTGCTGCTCCTGGCTGGGCTCACCGCCGTCGACGCGGTGACCACGAAGGCGGCCAGCCTCGGCGCGGCCCGGGAGGCGGCGCTGGCCGCCTCCCGGGGCGCGGACGGGCCGCAGGCCGGTGCCCGGACCGCACCCGTCGACGCCGACATCGCCGTCAGCGTCGAGGGCGATCAGGTCACCGCGACGGTACGCGCGCCGGTACGGACGCTCGGCGCCCGGCTGCCCCGGCTCACTGTGACGGCCACCGTGGTCGCTGCGGTGGAACCGGGCGTACCGGAGGCCGGCCCGTGACCGGGGCCCCTGGGCCCGCCCCCACCGGGCCGGTCACCGCGCTGGCCTGCTGTGGTGAACGGGGTGGTGCCAGCGTCTGCCTGCTGGCGGTGGGGCTGGTGTTCGTCCTGTTCGGAACGTTCGGTGCGGCCGTCGGTGCGGCCGGGGTGGCCCGGCAGCGGGCCGGCGTGGCGGCGGACTTCGGTGCGCTGGCGGGTGCCGGTGCCGTGGCCCAGGGCCCCTCGGACGCGTGCCGGTGGGCCGAGAGCGTCGCCGCCGCGAACGGCGGACGGCTGACCGCCTGCCGGGTCGACGGGCTGGACGTCCAGGTGACCGTGCAGGTGGGCGTCAGCCCGTTGCCCGGCCTGACCCGGATCGCCGTGGTGACCGCCCGCGCCGGGCCGGTGCGCTCCTGACCGCCGGCGGGGCGGGCGGTCGCTACGCTCACCTCGGTCATCGTCATCGAACTGCGGGGAGGACGACAAGGCGTGGGTATCCAGCGACACGTCACATCCGAGGCGATCACCGGGCTGGCCGGTGACCTCGACAAGGACGTCAAAGAACAGGTCACCACGGCGAAGCGGAAGATCGAGGAGTGCCGGGTCGACGGTTTTCCCGGCTTCGGGCTGGCGGGGATCCCCCTCCAGATCGCCTACAACGGGATCATCGACGACTTCACGGGCTTCCTCGACACGTACTCCGAGACCATGACCGACGTGGCGGTCATCCTGCGGACCCGGGTCGCGCCCGCGTGGCAGGAGGCCGAACTCAACAACACCGTCCGCTACGGCGACACGTGACGGACCGGGGGACCGACAGATGACTTCACCGAACCCGGCGGCCGTCGCCGCCATGACGCTGGCCGTCGGCGAGGCGCGGGCCGCCTCCTTCACCCTGGTCAACGGCATCCGCCTGGCGCTCATCCTCAGCGTGGCGGTCGCCGACGTACCGGCGATGTTCCGGGCCGGGGTGACCTGGTCGACCGAGGTGGGCACCGAGTTGTCGCAGATCCAGGCCAAGCTGGACGACGCGATGGACAAGGCCAAGGAGGGCTGGACGGCCGACGACTTCGACGCCCTGGAGAACAAGCTCAAGGAGATCGGCAAGGAACTCGCCAACGTGCAGGCCAGCGCCGGGCTGGTCGGCGGGGGCATGGTCGCGGTGGCCGGCGCGTACGCCTTGTTCTGGGCGTACGCCGCCGTGGTCGCCGCGCTCACCCTGGCGCTCGCCGTCATGGTGCTCGCCGCGCAGTTCACGCCGGCCGGCCCCGCCATCCGGATCTCTGCCGAGAGCATCGTGAACGGGCTGGCCACCGTGCTCCAGACGTGGCTGACCAAGCTGGCCACCGCGAACGCGGCGTTCGGCACCTTCGCGGGCGCCGCGCTGCTCGGCATGGTGGGCGGTCCGATGGTGCTCAACATCGACGACAAGAGCGCGAAACTGGAGCAGGTGGAGATCACCTGGAGCGCGCCCAACCAGTTCATCTCCCCAAAGAAGGAGGAGCCGGTCAGCTACGACGAGGCCAACGCGCCCGACGAGCCCGGCAACTGACGTGCGGTGGAGCCGGGCGACCCGCCCGGCTCCACCGTCCGCCGCCGACAACCAGCAGCCGCCGAGTTTCAGCGGCCGTCGACGCCGAGCTTCAGCGGCCGTCGACAATCGGCAAGGGCCGGGGGTCAGCCGCTGTCGAGATGTGGCGACTGCCGAGGGATCAGCCGAGGCGTCGGCGCAGCCGCTCGATCTCGTCCAGGGAGCCGTCGATGCCGGTCTCGGCGGTCCGCCGCATCTCCCCGAACACCGAGTCGGGCGTCCGGCTGCCGTCGAGCAGCCCGGTGAGCAGTTCGTCACCGAACGCCTCGCGCTGCGCCTGCGCCATCCGCTCCTGGAGGTTCTGCGTCGCCACCTGGTGGGCCTGCCGGAAGGCGTCCGCCAGGTCCTGCGAGGCGAAGCGCATCGCCCGGGGGTCGACGTAGACGTCGGTCAACGCCCCGCCGAGGCCGACGGTCAACTGGACCAGGCCACTGTCGTCGCCACCCTGGCCGGTCACGTCGGCCAGGCGGGACTGGAAATCCTCCGCCTTGCGCTGGAGATCCGCCGAGATCCGCAACGCTCGGTCGAGTTCGTGAGAGCTGTCCGGGTACAAGTCACATCCCCCGCCGCGTGTGGACGGTCCGGGACCGCCCGTCATCGAGTCCGCGCCAATGTACCGGGTCGTCACCACCGGCCGTCCATGCTGGGTTTCCCATGGAAGGGAACCGTGGGTGGTCCCCATCGTGGGCGGGCATCGGTTACCGTCGGCTGCGGATCGGAGGCGGGCCCATGCACGACTGTGACGAAGTGATCGGACTGCGCGAGTACCGCGACCCGAGAAAACCGTGGTGGCTGCTGGTGCTGCTGGCCTTCGTGGTCGGCGTGGCCGCCCTGTGGGCGCCCACGCTGTGGGGCGGCTTCCGGGAGCTGGGCACGGCCGGGAAGGTGGTCGCCGTGCTCTGGCCCGTGGTCATCGTCGCGGTGCTGCTGCTGCCGGCGCTGACCCGGCGCGGGTCGCGTGGCGTGGCCCGGGGCGGGCTGCGGTCCGCCGGTGGCCCGGCGGCCGGGTCGGCCGCCCGGCTCTGTCCGCACGGCGTCGGGCTGCCCCACGGCGGTCCGGCAGGCCGGCTGTTGCCCTGGTCGGACGTGGCCGACCTGCGGGTCTTTCCCGACGCCAAGGGTCGGGGTGGGGTGGTCGGGGCCCGGTTGCGGGCCCACGTGGAGCCCACCGGCCTGCCCCCGCTCGCCCGGATGATCGAGGACGGTTCGGTGCCCGACGACCCCTCGTGGCGCTGGCTCGGCGTCGTCCGGGACAGCGCCGAGGCGGAGCGGGTGGCGGCCCGGTCGAGCGGATGGCGGCAGGCCACCCCCCGGTGACCCGCCACCCCCGGTGACCCGCCACCGGCCGGAGCCGGGCCGGCGGCGGGCCAGGCCGGGCCGGTCAGCGTCCCTGGAGGGCGTCCAGCGCGATCGCCATGGCGATCACCATCCGCCGGTCGACCTGCGGGTGCTGGATCTCCACCACGTACCGGTCGCGCAGCCCCCACTTCTTGACCACCGAGAAGACCGGCTGGCCCCCGGCGACGAAGTCGAAGTGGTACGGCAGCCAGGACAGCGAGTCGACGAACCGCCGCAGCACCGCCACCGGCATGCTCCGCTCCTGGCCGCTGACCGCCGGCAGGCCGGGCTGCTCCAGGTGCCAGGTCGACCGCAGCAGCGACTGGGCGAAGTCCTTGCGGAACAGGCCGATCGGGTTGCCGGCGGCGTCGGTGACGTCGTACGTGGCGGCGAGGTCGAGCCGCTGCCGCGCCTTGAACCCGAGCAGTGGCTGCTGCTTGGAGTCGTCGGTGTAGATGGTCACCTGCTCCTTGAAGGCGAGCCGCTTCTGCTGGGCGAACGCCAGCAGCCCGCCCTCGCTGCCGTCCGGGGCCACGGCGTGTACCTCGTACTGGTTGACCATCATCCGGATGCGCTGCCGGATGTGGAACTGGTGCAGGCTCTGCAGGGGGTCTGGCTGCATCGACGTCTCCTCAGGAATGGTGCGCCGGAGTCTCGCACAGGTCGGGGCGCACTGCCCGCCAGCCCCCGTGGTCCCCGTCGGCCGGGCCGGGCCGCCGGGCCGGCCGTGGGCGGCAGGGCGGCGGGGGCACAGGGCGGCGGGGCTGT
>NZ_LRQV01000015.1 GCF_001567585.1 Micromonospora rosaria | reverse complement strand
CCGGAAGGGGTCAAAATTCAGCCGGAACCACGGGGTCAGTTTTCAGGCGGAGCCGACAACATGCTCGCCCAGCGCCCGGCCACCGCCCTCGCCAGACCCCGGCTCTTGCACGGTCACCGGCGGACCCCCTGTCGGCTCCGCTGCTCGAAGAACCGCCGCCAGGCGTAGGTGAACAACGGCGGATCCGCCGCCACCGGCACCGCAGGCAGCGCGGGTGACGAGCAGGGCCGCCCCGGCTGACAGGTTCTCGCATTGCCGGAGATGTACAGGGTCACGCCTACTCCCCCGCTACGTTCGGGTTCTCGACAGCAGTGGGCTCGCCATTGGCGAGGCGAGCCCACCGCCACCGGGCGACGGTTGGGAGCGGACCGCCGGTCACCCACCCACGCAGCCCTGTCGGCAGTACGCGGACGGGGAGTTGTCCTCGTACGGCAGCGATTCGCGGCGACGCCGTCGCGCCGCCTTCCGCTCGACAACCGCTTGGGTGCATACGTCCACCCAACCGGCACCGGGCGACGACTCCCAGTGCGGAAACGGCGCAGAACTGATGCATCCCCATTGCGTTACGAGGCGTGAGCTGCATGAATGATTCCGTGATGACCGAGGGCCGAGGGAGGGATACGTGGCGGGCAAGCGCCGGCACCGGTTAGCCCAACGTCGCAAGACGATCGGGTTGAGCCAGGAACGCCTGGCCGAGTCCCTCGGCGTCGACCGCTCGACAGTCGTCCGTTGGGAACGGGCGGAAACGGATCCTCAGCCCTGGCACCGACCACGCCTGGCAGCGGCCCTGCGGCTGTCGATCGAGGAACTGGCCGACCTCCTGGCCGACGTCGGCCAGCCGCCCGCCCCGCCGGACGAACGTCTCGCCTACGTCCTGCGTCATCCCCGTCGCGTCGACCTGGTCGCCGTCGCACATTTGCGGGAGCGTGTGCAGAGCCTCGACCAGCAGTACGATCGCCTGCCCTCCACACTCCTCCTCGCCGAGGCCGGGCAACTCCACGGGCAGGCCATCTTCCTCCGTCAGCACGCCAGCGCCGGACCGGTGCACCGCGAACTGGCAGCAGCCGTCGCCGAGTCCGCCACGCTGATGGGCCAACTCGTCTGGGACGCCTCACAACGACGCGACCACCACACCAGCGCCACTTACTTCGATCAAGCGATCAGCGCCGCCCGCGAAACCCGCGACGTCGTCACGGAGGCCAACGCCCTACTCCGCAAGAGCTACCTGCCTCTCTACGGCACCAAGCAGCCCACCAGCAGCCTGGTCCTGACCACGAACGCCGCAGCCGTCGCCCGCAGCGACAGTCACGTCATCTCCGGCCTCGCACACCTGCACCGCGCCGAGGCACACGCCATGCTCGGTCAGCCCCGAGAATGCTCCGACGCTCTCTCAGCCGCCGAAGCCCACCTCACCGCGGTCGATGCCCGCGATCCAGCCGCAGCCCTCTTCTGCCCGAGTCACCACACCCGACTCGCGGGTTCCTGCTGGCTGTTCCTCAACAAGCCGGCCGACGCGATCCCGGCGCTGGAGAACGCCCGACACCTGATCGCGGCACGCAGCAAGTCCACCGCCGTCGTCCTGGGCAACCTGGCCCTCGCCAGCATCCTGCAACGCGACGTCGACGCCGCCACCTCTCACCTCCACGAGGCCATCGACGTCATCGAACGAACCCGCGCCGGAGGCGGCCTCAACCTCGCCTTCACCGCAGCACGCCAGCTACGTCCCTGGCGCGACCAACCCGCCGTCCAGGACGTCAACGACCGACTCCTCACCCTCATGACCCCGTAGGAGCCACCGGTGACCAGCCTCGCCGAGATCGACCGCGCCAAGCAGACTGTGCGGCACCACGTCTGGGACCTCCTCGAACGTGAACGCGCCGCCCCGGCCGGGGTTCACGGCCACATTCCCGACTTCGTCGGCAAGGACACCGCCGCCGACCTACTCGCCGACCTGGACGCCTGGAAGACAGCACGGGTCATCAAGTGCAACCCCGACCGCGCCCAACTTCCCGTCCGGATACGCGCACTCCAGGAAGGCAAACTGCTCTACATGGCGGTACCGCGCCTCGCCACCCCCAAACCCTTCTATCTCCTCGACCCCACCACCCTGACCGCCCCGTACGACACCGCCGCCACCAGCACCGGAGCACCGAAGGTCGCCCCCACCGTGAGCCCGGACGAGATGCGACGCATCGACCTGATCGTCTGCGGCAGCGTTGCCATCAGCCGACACGACGGCATCCGGATCGGTAAAGGCGCCGGCTATGCGGACCTGGAAGTCGCCCTCCTCGCCGACGCCGGTCTCGTCACCACCGATACCGCCATCGCCACCACCATCCACCAGAGCCAGCTTCTCGACGACGAGCTACCCCACGCGGCCCACGACTTCCCGGTCGGCCTCGCGATCACCCCACACGAGGTACTGAGCTTCGGACCACGACGAAAAGCCCTCCCCGGGATCATCATGACTGATCTCCGCCCGGACCAACTCGACCAGATCCCCGCCCTGAACCGCCCAACGCACGGCGCGGAATGACAGTTCGACCGTGCGCAGTGGGGCGCGGGCAGGTCACCGACGTCCAAGTACAGATGACACCCGAGGAGAGCTACTGCCGTTCACCGGTGCAACACATCGCCAGCGCCCCTCTCCCTTACGCCAAGGGCTCGGGCCAGCCCAGGGTCGACCTATGACCGGCGGCCACCTGCAGATCGTCGTCTGCGGCGCCGGCCCCACCACCGACGTCGCCCACCTCGTCCACGCCGCCCACGCGCAGACCTGGACAGCAGCCGTCACCGCCACACCCAACGCGACGGACTTCCTGAACGTCCCCGCCATCGAGGAGCTGACCGGCACCGCCGTGCGGTCCAGCTACCAGGCATCCCCCGGCAACCGCCGGTCACTGCCCGCCCCCGACGCCCTGGTCATCGCACCCGCCACCTACAACTCCATCAACAAGATCGCCCTCGGCCTGGCCGACAACTACGCCATGACCACGGTCGCCGAACTCATCGGACGCCGGGTACCCACCGTCATCGTGCCCTTCGCCAACACCGCCCTCGCCGCCCGACTCCCCTTCCGCCACGCCGTGGAAAGCCTCCGCAACGAAGGCATACACGTCCTCCTCGGCCCCGAACACGACTGGGAACCACACCCACCCGGCAGCGGCAACGACCGGCAACGCACCTTCCCCTGGGCAACCGCCTTCGAGATCGCGGCCCGGCATGCCGGCTAACTGGTTCGGCTGAGCACATCCAGGATCGGCAACAACCCCTCCGCGCAGAGCGTGCGACAGTCGCGGACGTGACCTTTCCCCTGGAGGCACTTCCAGCCGCCGTGCTGGCCCGGACGCAGACCTGGGCGAGGATCGGTATGACGTGGCCCACACGACCAATCGAGCCGAACCACGGCAAGCCGATCGTCATCAAGTCAAAGACGGTCGAGTCGATGGACGCCCACCACAGAGACTCGAGGCAACGGACGACATCCGGAACACCCACCATGGGCCCTCACGATGTTCGAGCAAGAGATCAAGCACCGGTCCGAGCGCCACGAGCTCTCCCGCCGCCGGACTTCCCCGCTACGCCCTACCGTGGAAGCCGTGGACCGGATCGCCATCATCGGCTGCGGCGGCAGCGGCAAATCCACCACCGCCCGACACCTCGCCCAGATCCTCGACGCGCCACTCACCCACCTCGACGCCCTCTACTACGACGAGCACTGGACACCACTCCCCCAGGACACATTCGCCCGGCTGCAGGAGAAACTCGTCACCGGCGAACGGTGGATCATCGAAGGCAACTACGCCAGCACCCTGCCCACCCGACTCACCGCAGCCGACAACGTCATCTTCCTCGACCTACCAGCCGCGACCTGCCTATGGGGCATCGCCCAACGCCGGCGGCGCTACCGAGGCGGCCAACACCAGACCAACGGCGTCTACGACCGCATCACCTGGAACTTCATCCGCTACATCCTCACCTACCGACACACCATGCGACCCCGCATCCACACCCTGCTCCAGAAACACGCACCACACGCCCGACTGATCACCCTCACCAGCCGACACCACAACAACCGATTCATCGACCACATACGACGGGACGCACAGCTCGCTACCTGACCCGTCCTTCTGATGCCGTGGCCCGGCTGCGCGCCGGGCGTCCGCAGGCCAGCCCGGCAGAGTTAGCCTTGGCCGCCAATGTTCCGAACGTCATGTCCGACGCCTTATGTCGCGCCAGCCCTGGGTTGCGGCACAACAAAAAGATGGTTCTCGAAATTTCTGATGGCGCACCCAAGCGAATTCCCGCTGGCCGAGCGTGGTCTGGTTTATCAATCACATCGACCGTCGCGGCTCCTGGCAGCACACAGTCTTGGTGCGAGGTCCACACGCAGGGCGGGGCTAGAGGCAGCATGACGCTCGAACGCTTCAAGTAGTTAATCGGCTACGCACGGCTAGACGGGGGTGATTCCCGACGATAGCCTGGCCGCGGTGGAATAGCAGCCCGAGTTCTTCACCGGAGGCAACTGGATGGCGCGTAGGTCTACCTCGCCGAATGAGTCGGAACGCTGGCAACGCCAGCAGATACGAGAACTCGAGCGGCAACAGCGCGCCACCGCAGCTGCGGCCAAGGCCGCTGATCGGGCAAAACGGGACCAGCACATCGCCGATCAGAAGCGCGAGACCGAGCTACGGACTGCCGAAGTCGAGACCCGGGCACGGCAGCTCCAGGCGATCCTCACCTCCGGCCTACGCCACACCGCTCGAATCGACCTGACCTCGCTCAAGCGTCAGCCCTCGCAGCAGCCGTTCAATCCGGGCGACCTTGCCGCGGTTGCCACGCAGCCGGCCTGGGGGCAGTTCGAGCCACCGCAGCCCGGTATGGTCAGCCGGCTTTTCGGCCGGCAGAGCCGCTACCAGCAGCAGCTCGCCCATGCTCGCGCCGCGCATCAGCAGGCCATACAGGCATGGCAGGCCGCCGACGCCGACCGGCGTCGGCGGCTCGACGCGGCACGCAGCAACCATGACGAGCTGGTCCGGCGACATCTGGCGGAGGTTGAGGAGCACAACCGACACGTCGAGCAACTGATTACCAGCTACCGCGCCCGAGACCGTAAGACCGTTGAGTCGGTCCTCGGGCTCGTCCTCAACCAGGTACCGCTGCCAGACGACTTCCCCCGGCGCGCGGAGATCACCTTCAGTCCCCAGCAGGCGCAGATCGTCGTACGCATTCAGCTCCCCGGCCGCGACGCTGTACCCACCGTGCGTGGATACAAGTACGTCCAGACCCGCGACGAGATCCAACCGGCCCCACGGCCCACGAAGGAGACCAGCGAGCTGTACCGATCGCTCGTCGCCCAGGTAGCGCTCCTGACGTTGCACAACCTGTTCGAAGCCGATCCGCAGCTTGCCAGCATCGGGTTCAACGGCCACGTCGACGCGATCAACCCCGGCACCGGGCAGCGCGAATACCCCTGCCTCATCAGCCTCAACGTCGAACGTGAGTTGTTCGCCCAACTCGTCCTCGCCCAGGTCCGGCCCGAGGTGTGCCTGCGCCACCTCAACGCCCTCGTCTCGCCGCACCCGTACGAACTGGAGCCGATCACTCCGATCCTGGACTTCGACCTGACCAAGTTCTCGTTCGTCGACGGTTTGGACGCGGTCTCCACGCTCGACTCGCGCCCCGACCTGATGAAGATGAGCCCCACCGAGTTCGAACACCTGGTCCGGCAGATCTTCGAGGCGATGGGCGTGGAAAGCTGGACCACCGAGCAGAACTACGACGACGGAGTCGACGCAGTCGTCGTCAACCGCTCGCCCCTGCTCGGCCGGCTGAGCATCGTGCAGGCCAAGCGCTACAAGGATGCCGTGGGCGTCAGCCACATCCGCGAACTCGCCGGCGCCATCGAAGAGAAGAAGGCCGGACACGGCATCCTCGTCACCACCTCATGGTTCACCCCACGTTCGTGGCAGAAGGCCCGCGAACACGGGCGGATCGAACTCATCGACGGCAACCGCCTTACCTACCTGATCAAAGAGCACCTCGGCAAGGACGTCCTGATCGGCATCAAGCGCCCTCGGACCGCGACCACCGGACCGGACGGCACCAACGCGGCGCCCACCGGCAGCTGAGCGCAGCTACGAGGTTCCGGCCAGGGCCAAGAGCATGAGACACGGCCGTCACAACAGGCTAGCTCTGCTGGTCCTGCACCACGGCGAACAGTGGGCGGCCGAGATGATCTGCCGTGACTCATCAGCTGAACCGAGGTGTGCCGTGCGGCCAGGTCCAGCGAGTCAGGCGGGCCATCGCGCCATCACCGCCCGGCCTGCGTAAGCAGCTGGTCGTATTACTCGCCCCTCGGTGGCCCGGGCCGGGAGTCCGGCGGCAGCTGCGCCGGCCGGCGTGCGCGCTGCGCGTCGGCGGAGTCGCCTTCCTGCCGTGCCCGCGTGGCACCAGTTCCGGTGCCGTCGTTCTGTGGCGCGTATTCGGCGTGGGCCTGCTCGACCGCGTCCGGGTACGCCTGGGCCTTCTCGTGCGCAGCGAGAGCGCGGTAGATACTGGCCACGCTCGGGTTACAGCCCTTGCGCTTGCCGGTCGGGATAATCAGGTCAGGGCGGATCTGCTCGACGGTCTCGCCGTTCGCACGGCGGCACAGGACGGTGTGCAGCATGTCGTCGGTGATGACCCGCGCCCGGTCGCCGTGCCGGCCCCTGCCGGACGGCGGCGTCAAGCCCTTCGAGGGTGCCCTCGCGGATGTTGTCGCGCTCGATCTCGGCCAGGGCTGCGAAGAACGCGAACAGGATCCGGCCACTGGCGCACCTACGTCGGCAACGGAAAGGCGATCGCATGAAGGTGACCTGGACCTACGACCGAGGCGACCACCGCGACAACCACGAGGTCGACGTGACCGAACCCGCCGCCCTGGAAACCCTCCTGGGTGAGATCCACCAGGCCGGCGAGCCCGTCGTGATCACCATCTTCTCCGACACCACCGACGACCCCGACGACCTGCCACCCGGCCTCCAGGTGGGGCTCGGCCACCCCACCCACGCCTTCGCGGTCCACATCGCCGGCACCGGCGGCTACCTCACCGACCCCACCGCCACCACCCCACAGCGAGGGCTCCACTTCGACGTCGGCGGAGTACCCACCGAGTACCCCGCAGAACACCTCCGGCTCCGCCCCGAGACCGCCATACAGATCGCGGCCACCTTCGTCAGGAGCGACGGCGCACCACCGCACGTACCCGAAACCAGCAAGTAGCCATAGGCCCAACCGAGGCTACTGCGGTGGCATCCGCCGGAACGCCGCGACAGGTACGGCACGGACGGACATGCGCAAAGGATGGTCCAGGCGGGCAGGCCGTGGAGTGCTGGCAGCGTCAGCGGAGCCGCGGGCCTGTGGTATCAGATGATCAGGTTCCCGGTGCAATCTCAAAGGCGCAGCCCCAGGACAAGGTCACGCCAGCCCCGCTGTGGCCGTAGTTGTGGATCAGCCGGGCGCCGCTGAGCTGTTGTTCCTCAAGGCGGACGTACGGACGGGTGGGGCGTAGGCCAACCCGGTGCTCGATAACCTGGGCGTCCCGGAGTCGGGGTTCGATTTCGGCGCAACGATCGATGATCGCGGCTGCGGTGTCGGGATCCGGCTCTCGGCTCCGCTCGCCGGATTGGGCGGTGCCGCCCAGGACAAGGGTCTCGCCCTGAGGATAGAAATGCAGCAGGTCAGGTGACTCCCCGGTGTCTTCAGTGAAGAAGTCGGCGATGCCGGGGTTCTCAACCACGACGAGTTGTCCACGAGTCGGGGTCAGGTCGGGGTCGGGTACGAGGCCCCGAGCGCCCATCCCAGCGCAGTTGACTACCATGGGGGCAACACCAACGGCGTCGCCAAGCGAGTCGATCCGGCGGAGCGCGATCTCGCCAGCGGCTACCTCCAGCCGCCCTTGCAGGTAGCGCAGATAGACCGGCATGTCGACCAGCGGAGCGGTGTATCGCCAGCCGGTAGCGAATCCGTCCGGTAGCTCACTCGGCTCGCACCTGCGGAAACCGTCGAGCTGATTGCCCCACTCGGGCGGTTCGGCGGGCGTGCGGGACGCCTCGATCCCGGAGACGAGCCGTACCCCGGTCGCCGGGTTGGTGGCGAGGTGCCGCAGCACGTCGAGCGTCTGAGCGCTCCACACCCGCACCCGGTCGACGGGCTCGACAAGGTACGGACCCCACATCGCCCCGGCGGCGTACGAGGTGGTCCGCTCGGGTGGCTCGGCTGCCCAGATCCTCACCCGCAGGCCAGCTTCGGCGAGGCAGACGGCGGTGGTAAGGCCGGATACACCGGCACCGATAACCAGGGCGTCAAGCTCGGTGCGGCTCATCGGGTGACCGTAGTGTCAGGCCGGTCAGTGCGCGAGCGCGTTCTCAAGGTCGGGGAGCAGGTCGGCGACGCTCTGGTTCCGCTTCCGTCGCCGGAGTTCCTGGGCGAGCGTGCCCAACAGGGCGGTACTGCGAGGTGAACGGACCCGGCCGAGCCGGGGCAGGGCCATCCGGGTCACCGCGCCGGCGTCGTCGAGTTTGCCGTGAGCGGTATAGCCGAGGGCAAGCCAGGCGCCTTCGTAGAGAGCACCGCGTTGGTAGGGGACGTCCGGTCGTCGGGCGTAGGCCCCGGTACGCAGGAGTGCCCCGCCCTCGCGGAGCAGGGCCCGCCCGTCGGTTCCCCTGCCGCTGGCCACCACCTGCCGACCGGCGAGGATCACCGCGTAGCCAGCCTGCCAGTCGAGGTGGTTCGGCGTCAGGTAGTACATCCACTCCGGGTCGCGGTCGGGATGCCGCTTCGCGAGCTGGTCGCGGGACTCTGCCCAGGTTCGTTCGCACTGCTCGACGTGTCCGGCGGCGGCGTGGGCGTACGCGAGGCGGGACAGCACGGAGGCCTGGACACTCGCGGCGGACCGGTCGACGACCCGGCGGGCGGCGCTGCCGAGGCGCAGGCCGTCGTCAGCGTCGCCGAGTGAGGCGGCCCGGAAGGACAGGTCGGCCAGGATGTGCGCTTCCATGGCCCGGTATCCGGCGTCATGGGCGGCACGTAGGCCGGTGAAGAAGTAGCACTGGGCGAGACCTTGCTGTCCGGCGTCGAACGCCTTCCAACCGGCGAGTTGAGCGAGGTCGGCGAGGGCGACCAGAAGTCGGCGGGTGGTGGCGTCGGTGTGGCCGCCGTCGCGGAGTACGAGCAGGACCGCACGGACCTGGGCGCCGACGTAGCCGAGGTCGGACGCGCCGCCGCGCTCGTCGTCGAGCAGTTGCAGGCGCGGCACGCTGGCTTCGATCTGGTCGACGAGCGGATCATCGGGTGTCGCGGTCGGGAGCGCGGCCCCGTCGGCCGGTAGGTGTACGCCGAGGTAGATGTTCACGGCCTGGGTGAGGGCGGTCCCGGAGACGGAGAGGAACATTCTCCGGTCCACCAGTCCTCCCAGCAGCCAGTCCTCGGCGACCAGCATGGTGCTCCACGGGCAGGGCGTAGTCCTCATCGTGTCGCACCGCGTCTTCATCGGCGCCGTAGCCGCAAACCTGGAGAGTGCCTGCAACCCGCAAGACACGTCCCAGGCAGCCCGGGACTTCAGACTCGGGCCGGCGATCGTCTGGCCAGCCTGCCCTACACGGAGAGCAGTGCCTCCTCGTTGGAGATGATGAACTCTTTCAGCGCATCCGGCTTGAGATCCACCGCCGGCAGCTTGTCGATCGTCACCCGGTCGAGCTGGTAGCCACCACGCGACGGATCAACGAACTCCTCCCCGGTCCGGGCGGCCTCGTTCAGCTGACGTAGCCGACAGGCGAAGAAGTGCTGAACGGAAACGCCCTCACCAGCGGAGGCGGTGAACAGGAACACCTGGGCGAACCGTTCCGCCTCGGCACCGAGTTCTTCGTGCAACTCGCGGCGAAGCGCCGCCTCCAGGGAGACATCCGTCGACTCCAGGCCGCCGCCCGGCGTTGTCCAGTACGGCGCTCGGCCGGGCTTGATCCGCTTGATCAGCACGAGGCGGTCGTCCTCATCCAGAAGAACGGCCCGCACCGACCTACGTACGATCTGACGCACGACTTGCCCCTATCCGCGCCCGGGAATCACTAACAGTGAGCCTTTTTCATCCTGACTGTGCAGGTCAGGTGGGGTGGGTGCAGCCCGGTGATCGATGAGGGCGAGGCTCCAGGTAAGACAGCAAATCGACCAAAACCCGATGCCCCGACCGGGAGCCTCGCCATGCTGTCTTACCCGTCCACGATCTCGTTGTCCAGCCGGACCCTGAGCCACCTCGCCGACCGCATCCGCGGCCACCGCCAGCAGCGCCGTTCCCGGTGGCAGCGGCTGAGCCCCGGCCGGCAGGCACTGCTGGCCCTGGCCCATCTGCGCAACGGCGACACCTACCGGCGCCTCGCCGCCGGCTTCGAGATCGCAACCACCACCGCCTGGCGCTACGTCCAGGAAGCGATCGCCCTGCTCAGCGCGTCCGCCGACGACCTGGACACCGTGACGCGGCGCATCCGCACCCTGGCCTACGCGATCCTCGACGGCACGCTGATCCCAATCGACCGGGTCGCCGACCAGAAACCGTACTACTCCGGAAAGCACAAGCGTCACGGCGTGAACGTCCAGGTCATCGCCGACGCGGCCGGGCGTCTCGTCTGGGCCTCGCCCGCGCTGCCCGGCTCGACACACGACCTGACCGCCGCCCGCACCCACGGCATTGTCGAAGCCCTGACCAGCGCAGACGTGATGACCTTCGCGGACAAGGGCTATCAAGGAGCCCACGGTAGTGTGCGCACCCCGTTCAAACGGCGCCGCTTCCGGCCGAAGCTGTCACGCCGACAGCAGGCCGTCAACCGGGCCCACGCGAAGATCCGCGCCCGTGGCGAGCGGGCGATCGCCACGCTTAAGACCTGGAAGATCCTGGTCAAGCTGCGCTGCTGCCCACGCCGAGCCACCGCGATCGTGCAGGCCATCCTCGTCCTACACCACGTCGAAGCCGACCGCTACGCAGGATGAAAAAGGCTCAGTAGGTACCTGTCGCATCTTTTGGATGCACCACGAGGTACCTGATCCAAGCCGCACCCGCCGACGCGACGCGCCCGGCAGTTGATCCATCTCTCCACCGGCACGCCACCCGTCCACCGGGAGCCCGAACGGTCCAACGGCTCCCGAGCACCCACCGAGCACCGGGCCACCGATGCGGAAACGAGAAAGACTCCAATCCGGATAAAACCCCAGGTCAGAAAGCCTTGCTGCTGGTGCGACGCCAGGGACTCGAACCCCGAACCCGCGGATCAAGAGGGCCGACCCCACACGACCGACTCCCATCAGCAACACGCAGGATGCACCCATGAGTAGCGGCTACGGAACCGGCAGATTCACCAACATCCGTCCCGACGAGGTCAACCACATCACCATGCACACCGACGCGGCCGAGATCGTCCGGCGGCTGCTCACGGACCTACGTGCACACCCCACCGAATGGGAGAACCACACCCTGGAACGCTTCCTCGCCGCACTCGAGTCCTCGCTCACCGCCCTGCCCTGGCTCTACCGAAACCGTGGGGAAGACTTTCCCGACCCGCCAACCTGGAAGCAGTTCACCGAGGCCCTCATCATGGCCACCGGCCGCGAGTAGCCGTCGCCGACGAAGGTCGTGCTGGCGTAGCGACACACAGGTGTCCATCCTCGGAAGCCACTGGAGCAGCTCGCACCGGCCCGGGTTTTGCCGCGACGCATCGACAGCGGCAGGAAAATCGCGCCCCAGTGCCGCTGACCAGGCTGAAACGGCACCTGTCGTCCGAGGCAGCGAGGTCACGGCTCCGTAGCCCACCCCGACAGGCTAGGCGCCGGTCGAGGTCACGCCGCGCCTCGGCCACCCCCTGCACCGTGATCCCGAACGGCTCGCTATGACGCCGTGACGGACCCGGCGAGGTCGGGGCGTCGCGGCGGAGCCAGGCGACCTGAACACCTGTCATCGCTGCTGCCGCCCCTCCGTCGGCCGGCGCGCCCCAGGCTCGTCGGCCGCCGGGCCGGGACGGGCCGGTACGGGGGTGAGGATTGTCGCGGAGTCGCATGGTTCGATGAGCACCTCGACTGGCCCCGCCAGGACAGCGACACGTCCGGCCGGGCCCTCTTCACGCACCACCCTGACCTGCGCCGCCTCGACGGTCAGGCTCACCCGCACTGTCGCCGCACCGCCGGGAATGACCAGCCCGCCACCCTCGTCACCGACAACCTTGCCCGCCGCGGCCGCACCACCGGTGTCGTCGGGTGCAGGAACAGACATGCCCGAAAGCGTCTCCGGCGAGGCCGGGCTCACGTCCGGGTCTTTGGCGTGTCCGTGGATGACGAAGAACCCGAGTTCGGCGTTGGTAGCCTTGCCCAGCACCTTCCGCAACGCGGTACGGCAGGGCTCGAACGGCCACCGGTGCTCACCACGTTCGAGCTTGCCAACGTAGCGGGCGTCGACGGTGACACGGCGCCCCGCGTGCTCGTAGGCGTACGCGTTGACCGCCTCTGCCAACTCTTGGCGCGACATCGGCCGCCCTGAACCTGATGGGGACTGCCGCGCCAGGCGCGCCGTGCGCAGCAGGTTGTTCGGCCCTGGTCGATAGGCCACGATGAAATCCGTCTCCTGATCTGCTTGCTGATGCCGCCCGGCTGGCTGGCTGCAAGGCAGGCGTATTGCCGCTCTGGCATGGTGTGCGAGCGCGTTATTGGTGTGCTGGGCAGCGTGGCAGGTCGCCTGTGCTGACGTGCCCTACCGGGACGTCACTGTTCCCGGATGGTGAGGCCGAGTTCCTCGACAGTCAGGCGGGTGAGGTCGGCGAGTTGGTCGTCGCTGAGGGTGAGTCCGCGCAGGTTACCGAGGGTGGTCTTGAGGTCGTGGAGGGAGTTACCGCGCAGGTCGGCGCCGAGGAGCTGGCAGGACTCCACCTCCAGGCGGTCCAGCCGACACGACCTCAACACCACCTTTGGCAGGCGGCAGGAGGACCAGGTGGCGTCGGTCAGGATGCAGTCGACGAACCCCACCGCCCCGGCGGCGGCGACTCGGGTGAAGGCGGCGTAGTCGAAGCGGCACTCCTCGAAGAGAACGTCTTTGAGGCGGAAATCGGTGAGTCGGGTTCCGGTGAACCGGGAGCCGGTGACCGCGCAGCGCTCCAAGGTCATCCCCGACAGGGAGGCCCCCGAGAAGTCGGTACGGACGATCTCGCAGCCGAACAGCGTCCCCGCCTCCCAGGTGCTCTCGCTGAGATCCGTACCGACAATCCGGCTGCTCCGCACCCGCACCTCGTCGAAAACGGCGCCGCGCCAGGAGGCGTCCTCGACAAGGGCCTCGCTGAGATCGTCGTTCAGGTCGGTGGTGGGGTCGAGGTCGGCGGGGTCGAGGTCCGGGAGCAGGATCGTCACGTCACCGATGGTGCTGGTCCGCATGCGTCCTCTCCCTGATCACGGGCAGGACAGGTAGACCGCCCCGCGCACCAGCACCCCTGCCCAAGAAGGCCTGGGGTCATTTCTTCTTGTTCCAGTTGTCCCAGCCGGGCCGGCTGTCGAACGAGCCCCGGTTGTCCCACGTGGGCCGATTGTCGAACTTCCCCGCGTCGACCGACGGTACCGCCCGGCACGGCTCGAAGTCCCGATACCACTCACGACCCTGCCTCCTTCGGTAACGACTGAGAACGCCCTCTCGGTGGCTGGGGCTTGGAGTGCTGCCGGGTCCAGCCAAGGAACCGCTCGAACACGTCCCCACAACCACCCCCACTCCTGACGCTGGACTCCCGCAGATCGTCGATGGCCTCGTGCAGACACGCCGACAGGTACAGCGACAACGCGACCCGGTTGCCCTCGTACTCGGCAAGAAGGGATTCCCGCGCCGGAATGCAGGGCCAGGCATAGCCGCAGGCGCGGCAGTGCCACCGCGGGCGCGACGGCACATGCTCACCCCGCACCACACCGCCGCCCTCAACCGTGCTCTCGCCGAAAGCAGGCTCTTCCACGGTCACCGGCGGACCCCCAGCCGGTACCGCTGCTCGAAAAACCGACGCCAGGCGTAGGTGAACAACGGCGGATCCGCCGCCGCCACCGGCACCGGAGGCGCGGACGCCGGCGAGCCGGGCAGTCCCGGCTGACCAGTTCTCGCATAGCTGGAGACGTACACCGTCACGCCCGCTCCCCCACCCTGTCTGTTCGCGGAAGGCGGTGGGTCCGCCACTGGCGAGGCGAACCCACCGCCATCGGCCGGCGGCTGGGAGCAAACCGCCGGTCACCCACCCACGCAGCCCTGTCGGCAGCACGCGGACGGGGAGTCATTGCGGCATTTCGGTCACGTGGTGTACTCCAGCTCGGTGGCGGCGATCTGCCGAAGGGTGTCGGCGACGGCGCCGGGAGTGAGGGCCTGGAGGTAGGTGACAAGGGCGTCTCGTGTGCCGGCCACGACGTCGGGCAGTGCAGGGCCATGCAGTGTCCCGGGAAGGATCACCTTGCGGAAGGCGGGATCGGTGATGGCGTCGCCGATGAGGTGTTCCGCGATCCAGTAGGGGGTGCGCTCGCGGATGGCGAAGGTGAGGTGGACGCTGGGTTCGTCGTCGGCGTTGTAGGGGTTGTGCACCCATCCTCTTGGCAGGAGCAGGGACTGGCCCGCCGTGAGGTCGATGGTCAGCTGCGGGCCGGTGGCGAGCCAGCGCTGCAGGTATTCGTCGCGCCAGACCCGCCAGGACTCCAGGTGTGACCGCATGGGGGCGTCGACGACCGGCGGCCAGAGTTCCCACCGTTTTGTTCCTGCCACCTGGACGATGACGGCCATCTGCTGGTCCCAGTGGTGTCGCAGACCTTGTCGCTGTCCCGGGGTGGTGAAGACGTGGACGTAGTTGGAGTAGCCCGTCTCGTTCTGGATGGCGCGGGTGACCCGAGCCATGGTGGGCATGACGCGTTGGAGGTTGCCGACCCGGATGGTGTGCCCGTCGTCGTGGAGCGTGCGGAGCTTGGCGGCGTCGGCTCGGCCGTGGGGGCCGGTGAAGGACCGGGGGTTGATGGCGGGGTCGGGTGCGCGGATCGCGGCGACCTCGTCGGCCGGGGTGCACCCGAGGTCGATCCAGGCCCACACCTGTTCCGGGGTGAACATCTCGTCCAGGTCCGTCGGTGCTCGTCGGTAGACGCGTGGGTCGTCCGGCCAGCGGTGGAGGAGGTCGTCGACGCCCTCCTCGGGCAGCAGGAGTTTGAGCGACATGGGGCTCCTCGTCAGCGTGGGGGTAGCGGGCAGGGCAGGTGGGGGAAGAAGTGGTTCGGGCAGCAGACGACGGAGTAGGACACGAAGGTGAAGCCGGGGCTGTAGTAGCCCAGGGCGCAGTCACTGCCCCGGCTCAGGTGTCCCCGGTCGTATGCGAGGTGTTGGTCCAGCGGCAGCACGTCGCCGCCGGGCGGGTTGGCGTTCCAGGTTCGGCGGATCCAGAGGAGCGCGTCCTCCACGTCAGTCCAGGTGCGGTCGGCTGACACCTGGTTCCGGCGGAGCAGGGCGTGGCCGGTCTGCACGGGCGTCATGGTGTTGGTGAGGAACACGCGTGTCTGGTCATCGTTCGGGTCACGGCCGGGGCGCCGTCGGTCCTCCTTGGCGTACTCGCTGCTCGGTCCGACCCATGGGCCGAAGCCGTGCCAGTGGCCGTTCCAGGTCATCCCTGCCTCCTCGTTACTGGCCGTGGTGCCGGCCGCCCCCCCGTTCGGGTTCGGGGGCGGCCGGATCGCGGGAGGTCAGGCGGTCAGGTGGCGCTGGCTCATCCAGCTGACCGCGAAGGCGTCCAGTTCGTCGGCGGTGAAGCGCAGACCGGGCCGGCCGGCGCCCTCCGGCTTGGTGTCGGTGAGGACGAAGCCCTCGCCGCCGGGGATCTCGGTGAGTCCGACGCAGCTCTCGTTGTCGCTGGTCAGGTTGCCTCCGCAGAGGGAGGTGACCTGGGCGCCCTCGATCGGCAGCTCGTAGAGGTTGGTCTCGGACATTCGCGGCGTCTCCTTTGCAGCAATGGGAACGGGTTTCGGTGTCCGGGAGTACGTGTCGACGCGATCCGAAAACTGGGGTTGCACGTCGATCTCCTCGGCTCGCCATTCACTGTGAGCCTCAACAGCGGACAGTCACACCACGCTCACGACGACCTTGCGGCGCAGGATTTCCCGGATGGCGGGGAACTTGTGCACGACACACATTCGGGGCACCGGCCACCCTGTTTCCGGTCGTAGGATCGGCAACGCCCGCGAGAGGGCGACTGTTTGCGAGGAGGAATGTCGTGGTGGACCGGCGATATCGCTCCCGGCGGGAAGAACTGGCAGCCTTCCGCGCCGAATGCCTTTCACAGGGCGCGGGGATCCGCCATCTCGCCATGGCGATCGGCGCACGGTTCAAAGTCAACTCGCGCATCGCATACCGTTACGCCCACGGGCTGACCCAACAACAGGTCGCCGACCGCTGGAACGAGTTGTGGCCCGTCGCCGACGGCAAGGCTCCCGTCACACACAAGAACATCTCGTACTGGGAGGCCTGGCCGACAGCCAGCGGTCGCCGCCCCTCCCTCGAGACCCTGAACAGGCTGGCTCGGATCTACCGATGCGCAGCCTCCGACCTGGTCGACGGCGAGGACCACACCGAACGACAGTCGACCCCGTCGAGCACCCCACGTGACCTCGCCGTCGACAGCAACCCCGCCCCCGGTGTCCAGGCCGAACCGTCGGACGTCGTCACGCGCGTAGACTCGCTGATAGCGGCATCCGGCGCGACCCTGCTCGGACAGGAGGTCAACTACGAACGCCTCGTCCAAAGCCTCATCGAGTGGGCGTACCGCATGAAACGGCGCGACATCCTCCAGTGGCTGAGCTGGGCCGCCGCCTCGGCAGCCACCGCACCCGTGCTCGACAGCCTCGACCCGTCCGAACAGGAGCGAACCCTCGGAGCGTTCGCGAACCCGTCACGGGTCGATGCCACCGTCATCGACCACATCGACGGCGTCCTGTGGCGATGCATGCGCCAGGACGACCTTCTCGGCCCGCAGGCGGCCCTCGACACCGTGCTCGCCCAGCGGCGCCTCGTCCACTCGCTCCTCGACTCGGTACCGGATCCCCTGAGGCCACGACTCCTGTCGCTGTACGCGAACCTGTCACGGTTCGCCGGCTGGCTCGCATTCGACTTGAACAACCACGCATCCGCCACCGAGTACTACGAGACCGCCCGTGCCGCAGCGCACGAGGCACAGGACACCGAACTCGGCGCATTCGTGCTCTGCAACATGAGCCACCTGGCAACCTGGAAAGGGCAACCACGCATCGGCATCGACCACGCGATCGCCGCCATCGGCTGGGCCAATCAGACAGGCGACAACAGCCTCAAGGCATACTCGTACGATGTCGCCGCCCGCGCCTACGCGATGGACAAACAAGAATCCGCGGCCCGGAATACGATCGACAACGCGAGAAACGCTCTCGACATTGTCGCCCCGGAATCAGCGACCCACACCTACTTCTACGGTCCGGGTCTGCTCGCCAGCACCGAAAGTTCGTGCCTCCTGCACCTGGGTCGCGCGGAGGAGGCCGCACGGCTCGGGGAGGTGGCTCTGGCCGAGATCGACGACGCCTTCGTCCGGAACCTCGCCATGACCTCGCTCGGGGTGGGCATCTGCCATCTACGCTCAGCAAAGCCGGACGTGGCCCGAGGCGTGGCCGTGATCGGAGAGGCCGCACGCCTCTCGGCCCACCATCGTTCGGCCCGATTCCACCAACGCCTCAACCGCGCCTGGGACACCCTCGGGCAATGGCATGACCTCCCCGAGGTCAGGGCACTCGAGGAGCAGATGAGGGCGTACGGGGTCCTAGCCAACAGCTAGATCGCCCAGCGAATCCCTCAGGTAGACGTCGAACAGGGGCGCAGCGCCCTCCGCACCACCCTCCAACTGCCCCAACCACCGCCACCGCCAATGCTCATAGATACGCTTCGTCGCCACTGCGGTGGGCTGCACCGTCAGCGTGGCACGCTCTTCCCGCCGCGAGGCGAGCAGGGCATCGTGGATCCCCCGCCCCACCCCCCTCCCCCGATGCGCCCGCTCGACCGCGTAATCGAACAGCACGAAGGTCCGCCCCGGCCACTCGCGGGACACCTCCGACGAAACAGGTTCGATCAACCGGGACCACCGAGTCGTGTCCACCGCAAGCGTGAACCCGTAGGCGAACCCCACCACCTCCGTACCGACCTCGGCCACCACCACACCGAAGGTCGGATCCTCCACGAGCCCCGACAACCGCGCCCGGTGCAGAGACGACTCGTCGTCACGCCAGAAGAACGGCGGCTCTGAGAAGACCGCGTCGTACAGCTCACAGATCGCGTCCATCCGCGCGACCGCCAACCCGGCCCCACCAACACGGAGTCGCACACCGCCGTCCACACCGGCCAGGCTATCGGCCTCCCGGCAACCGACCGAGCCGGCGAACCGGGGATGCGCCACGGCGACGACAGCCCTGCGCGGCGAGGGCGGCGGCCCAAGCGGTACGCATCCGTCTACCATCAGCCGGAACGGTCGCACGGCTCCCGAGCACCCACCGAGCACCGGACCATCAGCGGGGAAGAGAAGAAAGCTCTGATCCGGGGTAAACCCTAGGTCAGAGCCCTGCTGCTGGTGCACCGCCAGGAACTCGAACCCCGAACCCGCGGATTAAGAGATAGGCACTTTTCGAGGAAGAGTGTTCCAGTCCGCGGGTGTGAGCCCAGCCGTTCGCGGTCACGCCCCGACTTCAGCGGGGTCGGCGTCCCGCCCAGTCCGTCGAACGTTGACCCCGTCCACCGCGTCGGAGCACCCATAGAGCACCCGCTGATGAACCAATTCGTCGACGGGAATTCATCGCCACGCAAGTGAGGTTCAGGGACTGGGGCTCACAAGTTCGGCAAGGCTGTCGGGCACCACCCGGCGAGCCTGAGCGTTAGGGCGCGCTGTTGCGGCGAAGGGCGGCTGGTTGTCGATCCACAGCAGCGCGGAGAGATCAGCGGGCATGATCCATTGCGGCGGATGTGCCAAGTTGATTTTCTGCGCGCCAATGAAGGCGTCGCCGATGTTGAACTGGAAGCTGATCGTCCGCTCGCCCGCGATCAACCCGTCTACGTCGTCCAGGTCTACCGCGGTGAAGCGGTGAGCACCGGCGGCGACCACGAGGGGAACGTCGTAGCGATCCGCCAGTGCCGCATACTTGCGCACTTTGTCGTTGACCGCTCGCGCCAGCCGAGCGGCATCGACAGGACCGGCTACTCCACTCGGCCCGGCAAATTGCGCGAGTAGTCCATTTTGCGAGGCGATCGGGCCGAAGCGATCAGCGAGCACGAGAAAGGTGTAACCGTAGGCGGTGACGCTGGAGGTCGATGGCGACTGCAGTAGGCGCCGACGTACCTCCTGGGCGACCTTCTTAGCCGTGCCCGCGTCGGGTGCCGTGGGCGGCATGTTGCCAGCCTTCAGGACGAGCACGACACCGACAGGAATCTTCGCGATGCGTTGTTCGAGCGCCTTCCAGGCTCGTTGGCGGGCAAACGTCTCTCGGGGCGGCTGGTCGGTGTGAACCTCGACGAACATGACTGGGTTGCCGTCGGGCGATAGCACCGTCCAGTCCGGAGTCAAGCCACCGTACTGGCGTTCGTACGCTACGAGGTACCCCAGCCGACCGCAACGCAGCGCCTGCCGCCAACTCGATCGTGACCGGCCAGAAGAACTCATCCTTCCAGAGTCTGCCAGCTAGCTGCTCGGCGTCTGACTGAGGAAGCAAAGCGAGTTGCTCGTCGTACCAGTCCCGCCAGTGTTCAAACTCCGGCTCCACTGCGATGTCGAAGGTCAGCCGGCGGCGGTCGGGGGGCAGGCTGCCGAACTGCTGTCGATGGCGGGCAACGAAATCCTGCCCGAAGAATCTTGCAGACGTCACAGACTGATCATCAACCCGGAGTCAAGCAGGATCGCGCTGAGGGGCTCGTCCTGGGGTGAACACCGTCAGGACGCGAGCTGCGGACCCATTGAGATCATCTCAGCGAAGGGTGATTGCCCGATGCTGTGCGAGGACGGCGTCCCGGGCGAGGTTGTCGAGATCGGTGAGGATCTGGTGGGGTATGGCGGTCAGGTCCAGTGGGTGGTGGACGATGTCAATGCCGGTATGGCGGATCCGGCGGCGGGATGGTGCTGTGCCTTGGGCGTAGATGAGCCAGCCGGTGGGGAGATCGAGCGCGGTGCAATAGGCGAGCATCTGGTAGGCGTCGGCGTTGGGGTATCGCGAGCTGGGTCCTTCGAGTTTGTATTTGGCGTCGAAGACGGCGACCGGTCGCCGGTTGACGACGTGAACGACATCGGGCCTGATCGGGATGCTGCGGTCGATGTCGAGGTGGTCCTGGTACTGGGCGGCGGTGTGACCGGGGTACGGGGCGAGGGCATCGCGTAGCGCGGTGGTGACGAAGTCTTCGAACACTCTGGCCATGTTGACGACGAACGCCGCGATCGTGAGGTCACCGGGGCCGGGTTCCGCGGACTGGTATCGCAGGGTGATCTGGGCGAGGCGCAGCGCGGCGTTGTAGCGCTCGTTGAGCCGGCTGGGCCGCCATGACGGCAGCGGTGTCCCGGTGGGGAGGATGTGGACGCCGTCGAGCCGGCCGTCGAGGTGGGTGATCCGAGCGCGTGCGCCGGCGGGGAGGCGTGGCACGGTTGCCATCCGGCGCAGGGCGGTACGCAGGATCTGGTTCTCGGCGATGTCCGTGGCGTACTCGTCGTAGCGGACCTCGATGGGCAGGAGCACGCCGGGGCGGCGGGTGAACTGGTCGGCGAACCGGATGCGGCCTCGGACCAGGGGTAAAGCCTCGTCGACGGAGACGTAGCCTTGCAGGACGCCGGGCGCCAGCGCTCGTTCAGCCTGGCGGATCAGTGATTCGGCCAGGGCCGGCCAAAGGTCTGGTTCTGCGGTGGCGGTGACGTCTTCCGGGCGGAACCCCGGGTCGAGGGCGTAGCCGAGAAGGAACAGCAGCCGGGTGATGCCGGTCTTGGGTCGTACCTGGACGTCGAGGTCACCGATGCGGACAGCGCCGACCTTGCCGGTGGGCAGCAGGTGCCACCAGCCGTGGCCGTCGGGGTGGACCTCGACCAGCCGGGTGCTGCTGAGCGCGGCGGCGATGCCGTCGTCGAGACGCCGCCGTGTCCCTTTGGTGTCGAGTTCGTCGAGGGCGATGGGCGGTTCGCTCATCGTGCGGGTTCCGGCGGGTCGGCCGGTGGGGGTGGTGTGATGCGGTCGCGGATGGCGGCCAGTCCGAACCGGTTACGGATCTGGGCGCGGTTGAGCCGGCCGTAATAGTGCTCCTCCAGCAGCGGCATCAGGTCGTATCGCCAGACCCGTTCGAGGGCGGCGTCGGTGCCGAGGCCGGGGCGCATCAGGTAGGACGGGCCGATTTTGAAGTCGTGGTCCTGTTCGTCGTCGATACTGTCGTTGAGGGCGGCGAGCAGCGCAGCGCGTTCGTCATCGTGATGGTCGTTGGCGGCCAGCCAGTTGCCGAGGACGTCGCGGACCGGGGGTTCGTCGGGGTGCAGCTCGATGAAGGCGAATCGGCGCCGGATCGCGGCGTCCACCAGCGAGATCGAACGGTCGGCGGTGTTCATGGTGCCGAGGATGAACACGTTGGGCGGCAGGTTGAACGCCTCGGACGGGGAGTATTGCAGCCGTACAGTGGCGTGGCGGTACTCCAGCAGGAAGTACAGCTCACCGAAGACTTTGGCCAGGTTCGCCCGGTTGATCTCGTCGACGATCAGGACGTACGGTCGTTCGGGGTTGTTGCGGGCCTCGGCGGCGATCTCGCGTAGCGGGCCGGGTGCCTTGGCGAAGCTGACCGTGCCGGGAGCGGCACCTTCGACCGGGCGAAATCCTTCGAAGAAGTCCTCGTACGCGTACGACGGGTGGAACTGCACCAGTCGCACGGCGTCGCGGTCGGCGACGTGAGCCGCGAGTGCTCGCGCGAGGTAGGTCTTGCCGGTGCCGGGTGGGCCGTAAAGGATGATCTGGGATCGGTCCTGCCACACCTCGATCAAATCCTGCAGCCAGGGCCGTTCGATGTGCAGCTGGGCCGCAAGCGTGTCGGTCGCCGCGGTCAGTTTCGGCACGGCGAGCGGCGCCGGCTGCGAACGCTCAGCCGTGTCGGACTCCGGCAGGGTCTCGCCGTCGGCGTCGGCGCCGATCAGGCTGGCGAGGATGTCTAGGGCACCGGTCAGGTCAACCACGGTGCCCTGCTGGTCCAGTTCAGCGGGCAGCGGTGCCGGCAGCATCGCCACACCGACCGCGTCGTGGGTCAGCCACGCCGCGGATCTGCGTAGGCGGGCGCCGCTGTCGTCCGGGCTGTACTCCGCGTCGCCGTCGAGGATCGCGCCGTACAGGTGATCGTCGAGCAGGGTGACCACGATGTCGTCGGCGGCCATCTGCGACAGGAACGCGTGGTATTCGGTGGCCAGGCTCATCCGCTGGGCGTAGTCCAGGTGCTGGTAGCCGGCTTCCACCGCGGCACGGACCGCGGCCCGGGAAGCGCCGGGCGACGTCTCGCCCAGGTGGGTCGCGGCCAGCGAAACGAACGACTCCGCCCGCCATCTGCCCACCAGGTCGGAACCGCCTTGCCGAGGCCGTACCAGCCAGGCCCGGCGTTCCCCGGGCGGCCGTTCGGCCTGCTTACGCCATTGTGCGGCGAACGGTGGCCGGTAGTAGTCGACCGGCTGCCCCGTCTCCTGCTCGATCCGGGTCGTGATGGTGAACAGATCCCGGTTGAGGTCACCGGAGGACCGTTCGCCTTGGCCGAGGAAGGTGTCGCGGATCGCCTTCTTGTCGGTGATGCTCAGGATCGGCAGGAAGTGTGTCGGGAACGCCAGATACAGCAGTTCCTCGCGTAGAGATGGCATGAAACGGCGCTGGTAGACGGCGTCCTGCCAAGCCCACGGGTCGGCGAACGCGCTGGCTTGTTGCTGCTGCGGGACCTGCCACCAGTTGCCGAGGAAGTTGACCGCGTCGACCAGCCATTTCCACAGCATGGTGTGTGCGCCGGTGCCGCCGTTCCAGGTGCCCTGGGCGAACGCGGCCTGCACGTGCTCCGGGATGCTGACCGGCTCACGCATCCAGCTCAGCACCTCGACGATCCGTCCGTGCAGTGTCGCGGCGGTCAGGTTGAGCAGCGGTAACCCTTGCAGGGTGAGTAGTTCCGCCGCGAGCTGGATGGCATCGTCGGGCGCACCGTCGAGCTGACGGCGGAGCTTGGCCAGGAAGTGATCTTTGCTCGCGTCGGGTCGCTCGTTGTAGTGGCTGTGCAATTCGGCCGTGGTCTCTGCGGTCCAGACTCGCCGATGCGGGGTGAACAACGACCGGCCCTGGAGCAGGCCCAACTCCAGCAGCTCCCGCCCGACCTTGCGGACAAGGTCGTCCGGCCGCGCCGGCGTAATCAGCCCAGCCTCGCTCATCCGAGCGCTTCCTTCCGGGCCGGGTGGCGGATGCCGGCGCCGGGTGGCGGATCAAGGGTCGTGACGTACGGAACGCCGGTCACGGTGGCCTCCTGCATGGCGTCGAAGATCTCCAAGATCATTCGTTTGGTGCGGTATTCGCCGTACGCTTTCTCGTCGCGCTCGCGCACCACCTTGAAGGTGTTCATGATGTAGTCGACGTCGTCACGGGTCACGCCGTAGAGGTGGAAGTAGGCGGCGTCGAGTTCCGCCCGCAGCGTGGCCCGCCGGGAACGATCCCACACGAACGGCGGCCCATCGTCTCCCAACTCGACGGCATAGCCTTCCAGGTCGTACGCGGTGTAGCTCAGTTCAAGCACCCGAGGCGTGATCCAATCGCTGAGGCTGGCTGCACCAGACCAAGGCGATTCCTGTGCGTATATTTCAGGCGGCAGGATGGGAAGCTGCCGCATGAGGAAATACTTGAATGATGCTCCCGTGGCTTTCTGCCGTGCCGTAAAATCCAGAACGAACGCACTCAAGTTGGCCTGGAGTGCGGCAACGGGTTGATGTTGGGCGCGAGCGAGAAGGAATTTGTCGCCGACGGCCGTCCGGGGAATCACCGTCGAGATGATGGTGCGCTCGTCGACACTGCGGGCGATATCGCGCCAGCCGAGGAGCCAGTCGTGCGGCCATGCGGGTTTGCCTCGTTCGGGATCACCAGCGAGTTTCTCTTCGACCAGGGATTCGGGTACCCAGTAACGGGGTTTTACGCCGAGGGATGGATCGGCGTGTGCGGCGTCTTCGAGTCGCGGCAACGTGCCTTTGTTTAGCTGCTCCTGTGTGGCACCTTCGTATGTAGAAAACCGGTGGTCATAGTGATGAGCTAGCTTGGCCTCGTAAAGCGGCAACAGATTCTCGCCGTCTTTTGTGAACCGATTTCCTTCTAGGATCCAACCGGATTCCATCGCTACATCAGCATTGATGAAGTGCCGGGATCCGGTGGCCATGTTGAACAGACCTTGAGCGAAAGAAACGCTCCATGGGTTACCCAGGGGATCTTGGTCTCGCCAGAGCACAGGAATCCGATTGTAGATTCCGATGGTGATCTCGGCATCGCGACGCGCGACGAAGACGGGGCAGGTTCCAGTGTTCGGATTTAGGCGAAGGATCTCGTCGGGTGTGATCGTGTAGGAGCGCTCGGCGATCTGCCGAGCCTGTCGTGCCCGGAATGCCAAAACCGCTTGCCCGGATGGTCGGCCGGAAAGCACGAGAAGCGCGAACCGATATTGGTTGTGCACGCTGGGAAAGACTTTTTCCTCGTTCTCGAAATCGAAGATGGCAACCAGGCTTCGACGTTCCACTAGGTCGCGGAAGTAATGCTGCGTCGTCGCATCCGTCGCGATTCCGGTGGGAACGATGATGCCGAGCCGCCCGATCGGGCTCATTAGCGATCGAACTGTTTCGGCGAACACTGCGTAGGTATTCAGGCGGCCGGACGACGTAAGCAGATAACGGTCGGAGTATCTAACAAATGCGGTAACGCCTTCGATTCGGCGGCGCTCCTGCCGATACTTCGAAAAGAGAACAGGGTCTTCCTCGGCAAGTGCATCGATCAGCAATTCGCGGGCTGCATCGTTGGCTGCCTCCGCGATTGCAGGATCACGCGACGCGAAGAACTCCTGTTTGTTCACCTCGATCTTTTCCCAAGGTGGGTTACCGAGGATGCACGAGAACCCGCCGTCCCAACCTTGCGCAGTGGTCTCGATGGTGGTCTCGTCGACCCGGAAAATCTCGGGGAATTCGAGGTGCCAGTGGAAGAACCGGTACTGCGCGGCGAGGTGCTGGGCGTACCCGGTGAATTGGTCGTTGGTCCTGTCGAGAGGGTCGGCGGCGATGGCGCGCATGATGGCGTTGGTGGGTGGTTCGGGCACCGGGTATTCAGTGCCGGGGACGCGGGCGGGCATCGGCCAGACGAACGCGGCGCACCAGGTGTCGGCGTGGCGGTGTTTGGCCTGGTAGGCGTCTGACTGTTCGTGTTCTTCCCAGCGGGCGGCTTGGGAGCGGATCGCGTTGACGTCGTCGGGCAGGTCGAGTAGGGCGGCTCGCTGTGCGGCGAGGTCGGCGTTCGAGACGTCCGGCCCGCTGCTGAAGACGAATGCGTCCTGGGCGTATCCACGTTCGTTGCCGGCTTGGATCTCAAGTCTGACGGTGGCTTGCGCCTTGTTGTTCTTGCGGACGGCGGCGGCGGTCGCTTTGTCGTCGCCGTCGAGCTCTTTGAAAGCGCCGTCGGGAAGATCCCTGTGCAGGAGGGCCGGGGTGGCGCCGAGCAGGGAGTTGCCGATGCGGATGCGGGCATCGAGGAAGCCGAGGGGTTTTCCGGGTTCGAGGGCTTCCATCCAGAGCGAGACTTTGGCGAGTTCGGCGGCGAGGTCGTTGAGGTCCACGCCGTAGATGCAGTTGCCGGCGACTTCGCGTAGCGCGTGCTGGACTTGGGCGGGGGTGGGTTCATCGTCGCCGGAGCGGACTTGGGCGAGCCGGCGGGCGATGCGGCGGGCTGCGGCGACGAGGAAGTGGCCGGAGCCGCAGGCGGGGTCGCAGACGGTCAGGGCGAGCAGCCGGGTTTCCGCGTCGGCGGGATTGGCTGCGCCGGTGAGGGCCTCGTCGAGAAGCGGGTCGAGGGCGGTGTCGAGCAGCGCGGAGACGAGGCTGGGCGGGGTGTAGTAGGAGCCGGTGGTTTTGCGGTCGTTGCCGGAGATGGTGACGAGTCGGAACACGCGGTCGGTGAGGTCGAGGCGAGGGACGAGTTCAAGCAGCGATTCGTAGACGCTGCCAAGTTCCTCGGCACCGAGGTTGTGGTAGTCGACGGGTTGGATCCGTTGTCCGGGCAACGCGACCCAGGCGAGTTTGCGGATGGCGCTGAGCAGGTCTTCGTTGGTGAGTTCGCAGCCGAGCAGTGGGTCGAAGGGCAGGCCGTCGAGGGCGGGCAGGTGCGGGTCGGGGTCGAATAGCCCGGCCAGGGCGGGTAGGCCGAGGCCCGGATGTCCGTCGCCGCCGAGAGCCCGCAGTACGAGGCGCTGGGCGTGCCAGAGGTCGGGATGAGGGCTGCCAGCGCGGCTGCGGGACAGCCGGCGCAGGCGGGCGGTGGAGAAGTATTGCTGATACCGCTCTCGGGCTTGGGTGGCGGCGTCGGGGTGCAGGAGAGCGTTGCGGTCTTCGGCGACGAAGCAGAACAGCAGCCGGTAGACGAGGCGCAGCAGCGCGCGGTGGTATTGGGCGGTGCTGAGGTTTCCGTCGCGAAGGGCGGTGGTCAGCGGCTGGTTGGCGGGGTGGCGGATGAAGCCGGTGCCGAGTGCGGCGAGGGCGTCGGCGACGCCATCGCGGAGCCGTTCGAGCAGCCGGGTGCCAGCGTCGGCGGCTTCACCGCGCCAGATTTCGAGCCAGCAGCCTGCCGGTGTGGTGGTGCCGGTGTCGTCGGGGCGCTGTTCGAGCCGGGAGACGTGGCAGAGCTGCCAGAGCAGCAGGAATTCCGGGTACAGCTCGCCGTCGAAGATGGTTTCGAGGTCGAATTCGAGGTAGGCGGATCCGGCGAGGGCGGTGGAGTCGCGCAGCAGCCGCAGGCGTAGCCCGTTGGAAAGGATGCCCCACAGGTGGTCGTCACTGCGGTTGAGTAGCTCTTGCAGCATGGCCTGCGGGGCGCGGGCTGCGCCGGGCAGGTCGGGGTTGCGGTGGTTCAGGTCGGCGGTGGGGCCGAGCAGGTGGATGGGCACGTGTTGCCAGGCGTGACTGACCGGGTAGTTGCGGTCGTCGATGGTGTAGCCGCTGGGGAGGGCGGGGACCTGGCCGTAGCCGAGTTCGCGGAGCAGAACGAGTAGCCATCGTTGTTGGGCGGCGGTGGTGCCGTGGGCTCCGGGTGCCTGGGTGGCGGTGTGTTCGCGCCAGGCGGTCCAGGCGCTGCGCAGGTAGGACCAGGCGCGGCTGGCGGCGTCGCGGACGGTTTCTCGTCCGATGAGGTGGTAGGAGGCCGGGGTGAGGCCGGCCGGATTCTTGAGTTCTCCGGCTTGGATGCGGGCCAGCAGGCCCGGTGGGACGACACCGCCGACGGCGTGGATGGCCTGGAGTCCGGGACTGCTCACGCGGTTGCTCCCGTTTTCGGGTGTGCGGGGCGGTAGAGGTAGACGCCGAGGACGTCGACGGGGAGTTGGGGTTCGACGCTGAGGCCCCGGATGCCGAGCGCTCCGGCGCGGTCGCCTCGGGCTGCGGTGCGGACCCGGACGTGCGCGTCGCGCAGGGAATCGGCAAGGTCGTGGGCGATCTGGTTGAGGTGGCCCGTGATAGTGGGCAGGGCGGAGAGGATCCCGGTCATGATGTTGCGGGCGATGTCGGGGCTGAGGTTGTGGTCGGGCCGGGCGGCGAGCAGGATTTCGACTGCGTCACGGGCGAGCCACTGCGGATCGGACGGCTTGCCGGTGAAGGCGAGTGGGCGGGCTTCCTCGGCGACCTGGGTGTGCGGGCCGTGGCGGCCGGGGAGTGTGAGACTGGCGCGGATGCGGGTCAGCAGTAGCACGGTCGGGGTGGTGACGGCGTCGGTGACGATGACTCCGCACCGCCGGGCGGGCCGCGCCTCGGCCGGCAGAGCGGGGTCAAGAGCGGCGTCGAGAACATAGCGGGCGATGCCGGCCGAAGTGCTGTCGGTGCGGGTCAGGACGGCAGCGCCGCGCGGGGCGGGAAGGTCCCGGTAGAACGGCATGGCTTTGGCAGGTTGGCCGAGGGCATCGCGCAGACCGACGGGCAGGCCGGTGGGTTCGACGGTGAATCCGTACGGTTCGCGAGTGAGGATGCCGCCGCACTCCTGTAGGGCGGTGGCGACGAACCCGGCTACGTCGTCGGGGCTGCCGAGTGCGGCGCGCATGGCCTCGACCTCGCGGCGTACTTCGTCGGGGCGGATGGTGTGGTGGGCATAGCGGCTGCGACTGCGGCGTTCTGCCTCGGCGCTGCTCTGCCAGTCGAATTCGAGTTGCCGGGTTTCGGGCAGATCGAGTTCGAGGGTCTCCTGAACGTAGGTGGCGCCGCGTTTCATGACCCCATCCAGCAGGGCGGTGAGGACCTGGTCGCTGGTGGCCGGGACGGGGACGCTGATGCCGAGATCGCGGCGGATCGCCTCGTGCTTGCGGATCAGGACGTCCATGACGATCCGATCGATGACGTTGTCGGCACCGAAGAGGGTGACCGCGCGGACAACGTCGCGGGGCTGGCCGAACCGATCGACGCGACCTTCGCGCTGTTCGTGGCGGGTCGGATTCCAGGCCAGGTCGTAGTGGACCACGGCCTGGAAGTCGTGTTGCAGGTTGACGCCCTCGGAGAGACAGTCAGTAGCGATGAGGATCTTGTTGGTGGTGCCGGCCCGATCGGCGAGGTCCCGGACCCGGGCGGCGCGTTCCTCCGGGGGCAACTCGCCGGTGACCACCTCGACGACGGCTTTCGGGAATACCTCCATAAGGTGGTCGGCGAGGTAGTGGGCGGTCGGGATGAACCGGCAGAACACGATAGGGTGGAAGCCGTCCTTCAGCAGCCGTTTCACGGTGGCGGTGACCAGCGCCAGTTTGGTGTCCAGGCTGTTACGTCGTTTGGCGTCAGGCTCCTGCGCGATGGCCAAGGCCTGGCTGCGCAGATCATTCAGCCGGTCTGCGGCACTGCTGCCGGGGCTGTCGTCGACGACTGCTCCGGGTACGGCGTCGGCGACGTCGAGCGCGTCGTCGTTCATCAGGTCGAGCACCAGGGCGGCGCCGGTGGTGTCAGCCGCCTGTTCCGTGCTGGTGCCGGCGGACGCGGCCCGGGTGGTGAGGGTGGCCGCCGCCGCGGCGGGTGAGGAGGCGAGCGAGCGCAGCAGCGACAGGGCGGACCACCATCGGATGCGTTGCTGTACGCGGCTGCCGCTGCGGTCGGTGATCTGTCCCTGGACGTAGCCGAGGACGTCGTCGAGCAGGGTGCGGTATTGCGGCGACAGGTCGTAGGTGCGTTCGTCGGTGGCCCGGTCCGAGGGGAACTTCGTGTCGGCGCCGAGGTATTCGCGGATGTCGGCACGGCGGCGTTGCACCATGCGGGAAGCCAGGGTGCGCCGGCCGGTCTCGCCGGCCAGGTCGATGTCGCGCAGGGCCGGGTCGAGCAGCCCGATCAGGTTGCGAAACGTTTCTTCCTTGCCGCTGTGCGGAGTAGCCGTTACCAGGATCAGGTGCCGGTGAGCGTCGGCGGCGAGGTCTTTGAGCAGCCGGTACCGCTGGGTGCGGCCCCGGCCTCCGGCTCCGGTCTCGTCGCTGACGCAGGCGTGTGCCTCGTCAACGATGACCAGCTCCGGTGCGGCTCGCAAGAAGTCGTCGCGGCGCATGTCCGACTTGATGTAGTCGGTGGAAACGATCGTGTAGGGGTATCGCTCGAAGATCGACTGCCCGTACTCCAAGCCTCTTTCCAGACGGCGGACGGTCCCGGGTAGGACCGGTTGGGCCACGATCCCGAACTTCGCCTGCAACTCCGTCTGCCACTGCTCGGCGAGGCTGGGTGGGCACAGCACCGTCATCCGGCGGGCGCTGCCCTGCGCGACGAGTTCGGCGGCGACCAGGGCGGCCTCGACTGTCTTGCCGATGCCGACGTCGTCGGCGATCAGCAGCCGGGTGGTCTCCTGCCGCAACGCGAGTAGCAACGGCACGAGCTGGTACGGGCGTGGGTCGACGGCGAGCGAGGCGATGCTGCGGAACGGGCCGCCGCTGGCCCGGAAACCGATCCGGAGCGCATCGCGAAGCAGGCGGGCGCTGCGGTCGTCGCCGAGATCGGTGGCGTCCGGTGCGGAGAAGGTGGCGTGCGCGACGCCCTCCTCGACGAACACTCCCGCGATGTCGGCGTCACCCCCGGCAAGCGGCCTCAGGATCAGAAAGTCGGGGTCGCTGCCGGGCAGCACCACCCACTCCCGGCCTCGGGCGCTGACCAGCGAGCCGATTGGGAAGCCGGGCTGCGCCGGCAGGGAGATGGCGGTCATCGGCTGGCCTCGCCGAAGACGCCCGGGTTGGCGCGCACGACGCCGAGCACGTCGTCGTTCGCGTTGATGTGGATCACGTTCCAGCCTCCGAAGATCAGGGGTTCGGTGTCCCGGCTGCTGCGTCCCTCGAGGTCGATGAGGACAACGGTGGGTACGGCAGCGTTCGGGTAGACCCACTCGGCCTTGATGCCTTCGATCTCCACATCGGTCTGGCTGGGCAACACGTAGCCGTGCTTGCGCAGCAGCCGCAGCAGTCCGCCGAGCGCCCCGGACTCATTCACAGCTGCCTCGTGGACGTCTGTGCTTCGTCCGGCGGGAGGGCGTTCGTCGACCGGCTGGGTGCTCGCCTCGGCGAGGCGTCGCAGGGCAGAAACGATGAGGCGACGGTCGATCTGCTCGTGGACGAGCTGGTTGCCGTACGACAGCAGGCATCGGTAGCAGCCCCGTACACAGGCATCGACTTCCTCGGCTCCGGTGGCGGGGTCGACATGGATGATCTGCAAAGCCTCAATGGCGATACGCCGCAGAGCGTCCGGTTCTGACTGCAACCTGCGCAGCACCCCGGCGCCGCCCTCGGCCGCCTCGACCAGCAGGACTCGGCCGCGGTCGTCGGCGTCCGGCAGCAACTCGCTGGACAGCTCGGCGTCCTCGAGCTGGAATACCGCCTCGATGCCCCGCTCGACGGCGTACTGCAGAGTGATCGCTTCCTCGACGCTGACCGGCTCGGCCCACCGCAGCACCATGATGTTGCGGCGATCCTGCACGTACGGGGTGATCAATGCTTTGCGGTTGACGTCCTCGAAGCCGGCTTCCATCTCCTCGTCGGACGAGTCGGCCTCGGCGGTGCCTTCCTTCTCCGACAGCCAGCGCCCTTTCACCAGATCGAGCCAGAAGCCGTGGGTGTCCTTGTTCTTGCGGGCACGACGGCCGAGGTTGGTTACCCGGATCTCGGCGGCGTCGCCGTACGCCATCGTCGCCACCGGCATCAAGTCGGCGGTGAGGACCTCGGCCACGAGCCGTCCCGGCCGCCCACCGCGCGGCACGAACCGGTAGGTGGTGCGCAACTCGAACCCGATCCGGTTGCGTTCCTCCTCGTCCGCGCTGATCCGCTCACGCCGCCGGGTGATCACCGTCTGCATCTGCAACAGGTCCCGCCATGTGGTGCTGAGCCGCTGTCCGCAGTTCTCGCATACTTCGATACCGACCTGGCGAGGATGGTGATAGCCGCACGCGTCACACACCCGGGCTGAGGTGCGGACCACTTCGCCGCTGCCCTGGTCGTCGCCGCCGCGCGGCAGGCTGATCCTGGTGACCTGATAGCGGGCGCCCTCGTGATAGATCAGCGCCCCCGGCCCGAACTCGGAAACTGCGAGGAACCGGGGCCGCTGCAACCAGGTGTTGCCCCTGCCTCGGTTGCCGGGCACATACGCCGCCAGCGGCAGCCGCGGAAACGAGTATCCGGGCAGGAACCCTTCCGACGCGAGGTACCGGTAGGTATAGAAGTCGCTCTGCCCGGCGTCGTCGGACTGGTTCAGCAGCAGCTCGATACGTTGACGCGCCTCCCGGTAGCGCTGGTCGGCGTCTTCACGGACCTGCCGGGAGACCGTCGCATCGGCGGCTAGCTCCGTCGCCGCCTGCCGTTCGGCGTCGGCCGTGGTGTAGAGATCCCGCCACCGTCCGCATGCCGCGTCGAAGGTGTCGAACGCCGCGTCGACTACCTCACCGACCCAGTTCGGCGACCACCAGGCAGACTCTTCGAGCGCCGGGTGCAACGGACGCAGCAGCTCCTGCGCGGCATGCCGGGCCGCCGTCGCGACCTCGGGCAGCCGCAGTTTCGCAGCCAGTTCCGGACGCACCGGCTGCTGCGGCAGGTCCAGCGCCAGCACCTCGGCCATCGACCGGTCCAACCGCACGCCGGTCTCGGCCATCCACACCGCGTGCACATGGGAGCGGATCAGGTCCTCATTCGCCAGGTCCAGCCGGGGCGCCTGAACCTGCCCGGACACCATCAGGTGGGATCGCTCGAAATAGTACGAGTCGTGGCTGTTGCCGCTGGCACAGTACGTGACGACCAATGCCGGCTGGCCCGACCGCCCCGCACGACCGCTGCGCTGAGCGTAGTTCGCGGGCGTGGGCGGAACATTACGCATCCCGACCGCGTTCAGCGACGAGATGTCGACCCCGAGCTCCATTGTCGGCGAGCAGAACAGCAGCGGCAGCGCTTTTCCCTCCCGGAACTGCTGCTCGCGTTCCTCCCGGGCCTCCTGACGCACCTGCGCGGTGTGCTCGGCCGCTCGCAGCCCGGCGAGCTGGGAACCCACATCGAGGTAGAGGTCGCGGAAGAACGGCACCACCCTTGGACGCTGATCGGCCTCGAACCGGCGCCGAACAGGGTCCGGCGCGCCCGCTGTGCCCTCACCGGCCCGCAGCAGCATCGCTGACGACTTCATCCGGTAGGCGGTCTCGCCCCGCTCGATGATCTTCGCCAGCACGCCGTGTTTCTCCAGCAACTTCATTAGCGCTGCGATGACGTCATCGGCCACCGCCGGTGACAGCTGCTTCCCGAACCGGTCCTTGTGCCGCAGCCATCGACCAAAGCTGCCCAGCCCGGACAGGAACAGCGAATGCCGGGGCCGATACTGCCCACCTCGACCCGGGATGGCCAGCCCGATCACCGGGTCCGGTTCGGTATCGGGAACGGTCCACAGACCGGTCAGATGCTCGCGGCTCAAACGGCGCAGCCGGTCCACGAACTCCGGCGTCAGCGCCTCCGCATCGACGGCCAACACCCGCCGCATCTCGTCTAGCAGCACCCGCATGACCTCGTAACGTTGGCCCGGCTCCGCCTCGACCAGCAGCTTGTGCGTGCCGTTCCACTCTTCCTCGCTTTCGGACAGCGGCACCAGCAACGGGTAATCGATCACGAGCAGCCCCGACTGCTCCAGGTTAGGCAACGTAACCCGCCAGCCACGCTGGATGTCGCGCAGCACCCGGAACTCGACAACCGCGCGCAGGGCACGTTGCGCAGTGCGCAGATCCAGCGACTTCGGCGCCAACGCAAAGTCGCCCGGCTGCAACCCCAGCCGCCGGGTAACTTCGACGCCGATGTCGAGTGGGTCCAGACCGTCGTCGCCGGCCGCCGCAGCCCGATGCAGCGCCGCACGCAACTGCACCACGAGCGCGAAATCGTTGAAGTGGCCCGCCTGCAAACTGGCATCCTGGCGGTTGTCGACGAACGTCAACAGTTTGCGGGCGTCCAAACCCAGCGCGGCTTCCGGCTGCCCCCGCAGCGCCCGCACGACACTGGCGGCCACCACCGTCATCGCGCTGCTGCGGCCCTCCCGATCCAGGGTGACGAGCTTGCCGAACTCGTTGCTGCGGACCTGCTCGTACGACACGCCACATCTGAGGCAGAACCGGAACGCACCCGGCATCCAGGCCGCGATCACCCCGTCGACATCGCCGGCGGCATCCGCCAGCTCAGCGGTGCCGTCGGCCGCCGCCCGATACCGGACCGGCACGTCACGCCGTCGCGCCGGCACGATCTCGTGACCAGCGTCGTCGGCCCCTAGCCACGACACCGGCAGACGGCCCGCCGCCACCGGATCGGCCGGCCACTCCCGATCCGCCGACACGAACAGATAGCCGTCATCGCGGTCGGTGATCCGCAGCCCGTGACGGGCCCTGAACACCGCCCTCTTCAGGTGACTCTGCCGCCGGACGATCAGGTACTCCTGACCGCATTCACGACAGAACGCCAGCGGATACAACCGCCGCTCCGGACTGCCTGGTAACACAACCTGGAACGTCGTCTCGATTTCCCTGGCCGCGACAGGCTCCAGGGTGGAATAGACTGTGCCGCCCTTGGACAGGAACTGATGCAGCCGGAAGGCGAACAACGGCCGGCCGGTTTCCTCGTCACGGGCACGCGACCCCGCCAGCAGTGTCGCCCGGATAGCAGTGGCACACTCGGAATCCGGACGGCCGGTGATCCCGGACAAGACCGCTGCCGCGTCGTCGACCTTCATCGGCGTCTGCCGCACCAGACGGCCGCTCTCCGGCTCAGGCCGCACCCCAAAGTTGTCCTCAATCCACGAAGCCAACGGATCCGAGCCGAGCCGCTCATATCCGGCGCGCAACACTGGATCGTCCGACTCGGCATCGCCGCGAGCGGCAACCGCCGACGCCAGCGCCGCCGCCGACGCGTCGCGGGTGGTGGTCGCCCGCACCAGAGTCTCGGTGATCACATGATCCGGAATGACCGGCGCTCCGAAGATTCGGGAGGCCACATCGGCCACCTCGATCTGCTGCCGGGCCACCGTGTCCGCGTTGGCCATCGTCGCCGACGTCCCCACGCACTGCAATGACTGCCCCGCACCGCACGCATCGCGGACACGGCGGACCAGCATCGCCACGTCCGCACCCTGCCGGCCCCGATAGGTGTGCAACTCGTCCAGCACCAGAAACCGCAAGCCGTGCGCTGCCTCTACCAGTGGGCGCCTCTCATCCGGCCGAGTTAGCACCAGTTCCAGCATCACGTAGTTCGTGAGCAGGATGTCCGGCGGGTTCCGCAGGATCGCCCTGCGCTCATCCTCCGTCTCCTGGCCGGTGTACCTGGCGAACGTGACCGGCGGCCGGCCGCCGTACCCGAACTCCAGGAACTTGCGCATCTCCTCCCGCTGACTGTTCGCCAGCGCGTTCATCGGATACACCACGATCGCCCGGACGCCCTGCCCGGCGCCCTCCCGCAACACGCGATCCACGATCGGCACCATGTACGCCAACGACTTACCCGACCCTGTGCCCGTGGTCAGCACGTACGACGACCCGGTCCCGGCCACCCGCACCGCATCACTCTGATGCCGATGCAGCGTGATCGGTACCGAACCCCGATCCTCCGGCGCCTTCTTCACCCGGAAGATGCGCGAGCACTCCTGATGCAGCAAACCTTCACGAACAAGCTCGTCGACACGACCCCCGGACGCGAAGGACGGATTCAACGACGACCACGGCGCCGGCCACTGAGCCCCCCGAGCGCTCTCCTGCTCCACCCGAGCCCGGATCCGCTCGTCGTGGACATCCACGAAGCCCTCGCTGAAGGTGCGGTAATCCTCGATCAGTCGACGATGAACCTCGAACGCGTCCAAAACTCGCCTCCCGACCGCACCGATGCCGACAGCCCATTGGATCAGACAACCTCCAACACCAGCAGCCACGGGCTGTCGGCCAGAAACCGAGAGCTACCAACCAAATCCCGGCAATCCGGGCGCGCCCAGCCCACAAGTGCAGACCGAAACAACTATCAAAGAGCCTTTTCCAAGCTGATCTTGCAGGTCAGGGCGGGTGTGGCGAGCCCGGAGGTCGATGAGGGCAAGGCTCCAGGTAGGACAGCAGTCGACCAAGATCCGATGCTTCGACCGGGAGCCTCGCCTTTGCTGTCTTACCCTTCCGCGATCCCGCTGTCCAGCCGCACCCTGAACCACCTCGCCGAGCGCATCCGAGCGCACCGCAACCAGCGGCGATCCCGGTGGCGACGTCCCAACCCGGGCCGGCAGGCGCTGCTCGCCCTGGCGCACCTGCGCAACTGTGACACCGACAACCGCCTCGCTACTGGCTTCACCGTCGGTGTCGCCACCGCCTGGCGCCGCGTGCAGGAAGCGATCACGCTCCTCGCCGCGGTCGCCGAGGACCTCGCCACGGCGATGCGGCGCATCCGCCGCCTGGCGTACGCGATCCTGGACGGCACCCTAATTGCGATCGACCGCGTCGCAAGCCAGAAGCAGTACTACTCCGGCAAGCACAAGCGCCACAGCGTCAACGTACAGGTCATTGCCGACGCGGCCGGCCGACTCGCCCTGGGCCTCACCGGCACTGCCCGGTTCGACCCACGACCTCACCGCCGCCCGCACCCACCGCATTATCGACGCACTGACCAGCGCGGACGTGACCTTCGTGGACAAGACATCCGATGGGTATAACTGTCAAGTTGCGGCGGGGGCTTCGGCCGGAGTCGGGAAGGCCGTTGTTTCTCGGTAGCGCTCCCGTGTCTTCAGGCAGTGGTGCAGGCAGCCGAGGAAGCGATTGAACAGGTGGCGGAAGGCGGCGGCGTGGCCGTCGCCGGTGATTCGGCGCCGGTCGTAGTGGGCTCGCGCGCCGGGCGACAGGTTGAGCGCTGACAAACCCCAGGTGAAGCCGACAGCGGCGAGTCGGTCGTTCTTGATCCTGCGTTGAGAGACGACCAGGCTGCGGCCGGAAGCTCGCGTCACGGGTGCCGCCCCGGCGAAAGCCTTCAGCGATCGGGCATCGGCGAAGCGGGCGCGATCGTCGCCGATCTCGCCCAGCAGCCGGGCGCCGGCCTGGGCTGCGATGCCGGGGAAGCTGGTGATGATCTCGTAGTCCGGATGCTGCTGGAACGCTGTCTCGACGGCCGCCGCCAGGTGTTCGATGCTTGCGCACTCCGTGGTGAGCGTGGCCAGCAACCGCAGTGCTTGGACGCCCATCGCGTGCTCGACGAGCGGATCCTGACGCAGTTGGGGCCGGCGCAGGATGGCGTGGAGTTCGGCGGCGACCTCGTCGATGTTGCGGGAACGGCCGGCCCGGCGCAGCCTGGCGGCGATACGGGCTTTGGACAGCGTGGCTGCTGCGGCGGGTGTCGGGGCGAGCTCCAGCAAGGCCCGGGTCAGTGGTGTGGCCAGGTTCCCGCTGCGGTTGGCGGCGGCTTCGAGCATCGCCGGGTAGTACTCGCGCAGCAGCGACCGCAGCTCGTTGCCGGCCCGGGTGCGCCGCCACGTCGCGTCCTGGCAGGCACGAGCGAGGACGGCGATCGTGCGGGCGAGTTCGGTGTCGGCGGGCAGCGGCCGGTGCACATGCATGTCCGTACGCAGGATGTTTGCCAACACGACCGCGTCGGCGTGGTCGGATTTTTTGCCCGACGCCGAGTAACGTTCCCGATAGCGGGCGACGGCCATCGGGTTGATCGGGTAGACCGGGCGGCCGGTGGCGCGCAGCGCTGCGACCAGCAGCCCACGCGGGGTCTCGATCGCTACCGGGATGAGGCAGCCGCTGCTGTCGCCGACATCGGCCAACATCGCCAGAAGCGTCTGGAGGCCTTCGACAGATTCGGTGATGCGGGCCTTCGCTACCAGGGTGCCGTTCTCGTCGACGAGCGCGATGTCGTGGTGCTTCTCGGCCCAGTCGATGCCGCACGTGACCTTTAACATGTCCTCCATGCTGGGTTTTGGTCTGGTTCTTGCCCTGGTCGGGATCGCGCGGCGCCCTAATGGAAAGGCTCGATGGCCTGACATCCGATGAGCCGTCCTTGATCCCAGCAACCGGCACGGCTCCCCGTCTTACGTCGAGGGCTCCTGGCCCCGAATGACCGAGGGATGCTCCGTGCTGGCGGGCTCGAACCACGAACAGATCCAAGCGGACCCGACCCTGCAGAGCGGGCCGGACCCGCCGCAGCTCCCGCCTTGTCATGAGGCGTCAAGCGCCGGGGATACCAAAGGAGTCGCGACAAGCCCGACCCACTCTGAACCCATTAGGGCTACCAAGGAGCCCACGGCAGCGTGCGCACACCGTTCAAGCGGCGCCGCTACCGGCCGAAGCTGTCACCCCGGCAGAAGACGATCAACCGGACGCACGCCAGGATTCGCGTTCGCGGCGAACGCGCGATCGCCACCCTCAAGACCTGGAAAATCCTGAACAAGCTGCGCTGCTGCCCACAGCGGGCAACCTCGATCGTCCAAGCCATCCTCGTCCTGCACCACGTCGAAACCAACCGCTACCCAGGATGAAAATGGCTCACTGAGGATCGCCCCGGACCCTTCAGTCCGCCTCGTCCTCTGGCATCTCGGTCAGCCGGGACGGGTCTGGCGGTATCTGAGGCATCGGCCCCGGCCACGGCGGGTGCGAGCCAGCCACGTCCAGCGAGACGTTCACGCTCTCCGCGTCGATGACGCTGACCCGCTGCTCGGCCAGCCGCTCCAGCACTTCCTCGGCCTCCAGCGCGTCACCGCGCGCGTCGACCAGTCGGGCGACCAGGGTGAGCACGAACTCCGGTGGCACGAACCGGGCAACTGTCGGCTTCCCGGCAAGCTCGCTGTAGGCCGACGGCCGCAGCCGCGAATTGAGGATCACCAGGCCCTCGTCCGGCGCGAACATCTGCACCTCTTCCTGGCCCACCTCGTTGTGCGGGATCTTCAACAAGACGTCGACCGCTCCGGCGCTCCAAAGCATTTCGGTGTGCTCGGCTAGCTTGCGCCTCTCGAAGGCGATGCCCAGGCCACCGGCAATCTCTTCCCATAAATCGACGTACTCGTCGTGGGAGCTGGATTTGTGCAACTCCTCGCCGAATTCCTCGAAGGACATCCCGCCGGTGCCGGGCACGTACACGCCAGCCAACTGCTGCGCCACCCGGTGCCGGAACTCGGACTCTTCCCGTTCCCGCCGCTCCAGCCGATCCCGGGCGTTCTGCCGGCTCTGCTCGCTGATGCCGGGGTGGTCCACGATGCCGGGCAAGTCCAGCACCGTCGCCCAGCCCTCGGTCACCGGCTGCGCCTCCCACAGCCGGGCGAGCCGGTTGCGGTGCAATTCGTCGATGCGCAGCTTGACGATCGGCGCCAGCCAGGCCGGCAGCCCGACCTCGGTCTGTAGAGCCAGCAGGATCATCCGCGTGGACCAGTCGTGGTGATCCGAAAAAGAGATCTCGGCGGCGCCGCGGATCACCCCGGCGACCTGCTCACAGAGCTGCTCGATGTCGCTGTAGTGCAGCGATAGCTCGACCGGACGCTCGTTGCGGCGGGTCTCATCGGAGCGAATGGCCGCCGAGAACCGGGCCTTAATTTCGGCGTATGGGATGCCGCGGCTCCACTCGAAGGCCACCAGCGCGCGCAGCAGGGCGGCGGCGTCCCGGTCGTCGACCTCCTCCACCTCCCGTGCCAGCAGCTCGCGCAGTTCCCTCGACGCCACGACCTGTCCCTCGGCCACGAACTTGGCCGGCAGGGCGTACCGCTTCGTGCCGAAGTACTGGGCGCAATACTTGCGTCGCACCTCCTCCTCGTGGAGATAAGCCAGCGCGTATGTCTGGATGTTCTCCTTCAGGGACGGGTAGTGCCGCGGGTGCACCCCGGGCAGGCCCACCCATGCGGTCACCCCCTCGATCTCGTCGCTGCGGCAGGCGTGAAACAGTAGGTCGATATCGCCGGTGCCCTGCGTCGCCAGCCGGGATAGCAGTTCCAGGACGTGCGCGCTGCCCAGGGCCAGCCCGGACTTGGCCAGCGCCTCACCCAGCCGGGTGGGCCGGTGCTTGTCGTCCGCGTCCCGGTCGAGCAGGCCCAGGACGGACAGGCGCTCAATCACCTCGGCGTCGGCGGGCAGCTGCACGTCGGGTTCCTGGGCGGCGAGCAACGCCTTCAATACCGAGCCGACCCGGGTCGCCAGCTGCGGCATCCGCCGACCGAAGCCGTCCGAACAAAGCACGTGCAGCGAGAGCAGGGCGATGTCGTCTAGTTCCCGGATCCTCCCGGTCACTCGATCGGTGCGCTCATGCCCGACCACGTATCGCTCGAAAACTCCATCCATTGACGACAGCGACAGCACCGAGTCCGCAGTGAGACCGGCTACCCCCTGCAAGTCACGCTCGCTGGGAACCAAGATATAGAAGGCGCCGCGTTCCTTGTTCGCGACGCCGCGCCGACCGGCGCGTCCGGCCTTGTTGTCCAGCTCGGCTGGCATGCTGAGCCGGCGCAGCCGGTCCGAGCCGTACCCGGAGATACTGGTCGCGATCACCACGTCGGCGGGCAGGTTGACGCCTATCGCGAGCGTGTCCGTGGCAACCAGTACCCTTAGCACACCGCAGCGGTCTCGGAAGTCGTCCTCCAGGTCGCGCCGCAACCGTGGCGACAGCCGGGCGCTGTGGTACGCCACCCCGGTCCGCAGGCCGCGGACCACCTCGGACGCCAGCGGCAGGTCAGTGTCCTGCAACGCGAGGAACCGCCGCTCAGCGGCGTCCGCGTCAACGTCGGGATCGGCGAACCGGCCGATCTGCCACGGTGATCCGCGCCGCCGGGCAACGGCGCCCATGGTCGCGTCGAGTGACTTCTGGATTGCCAGAGCGAGTTCCTGGGCCGCTGTCCGGCCCGGCACGAAGACCAGGATCCGGGTCTTCCGGTCCTCGTTGAGTAGGCGGGTGACCAGCGAGACGGCCAGCGGCCCGGTGCTCAGCCCGCGAACCTGGATCCGGTCACGCGTGGAGTTGCGGGTGATGTCGGCGAGGTCGTGCTCCTCGGTCACTGGCTCGGGAAGCTGGGCGTCCCGCTCGGAGAGGCTCATTAGGTGCGCGTCGCGTTGCAACCGCCACCGGTTACTGTCCATCACGTACGTGTCCAGCGGTACCGGCCGCTTGCTGCTCTGCACGAAGCTAAATGTGTCCACTCCGAGCCAACTGCGCAGCACTTCGGTCGACTGCGCGGACATGGTGGCCGACAGGCCGAGAATGCCAGGCCGTTCCTCCTGAGGCATCAGGCGCACCATTGTCAACAGGCTTTCCAGTTTGGCCGCCCGTTTCTGATCCTCGACGAGGGTCTGCATCTCGTCAACCACCAGCAACGAGGTCTTGCCCAGGGTGCGCTGGCCGGAGATCAGGTAGCCGAGTAGCTTCTCGTAGATCGCGATGGCAACTTCGAATCGACCCTTGGAGACCGGCGAGTCGTTTTCCGGATAGTCCCGGGATGACGGATAGACCCGGATCTTTCGGTCACCTCGCCAGGCCTCGACCCAGCTCTCCCATTCACGGGACTCCTGAGCGACCAGCGCCTTGGTCGGGAAGATCATCACGGTGGAGTGCCCGGTGCCGACCGCGTAGTTCATCGCGAGCCGCGCCACAGTGGTCTTGCCCGTGCCGGTGACCGCGCTAATCAGCGCGGCCTGCCGGGAATCGGTGGCCCCGACCGCCGCGCTAAGCATCCGCTTCTGCACGTCTTCGCGCGCGCTCGCCATCCCGATCTGGTCGGCTGCCTTCCTCTGCACCGAGGCAGGCAGCAGCCTCAGCGGGTCCAGGCTGCTGTCGACCGGCTCCGGAACGACCGCAACGACCGGAGGCGTGGCTAGGGCGGGGGAGGCGCCAAAGAGTTCGTCGAGAAAACCGGGCAGATCCTTGTACGTCGCGCCATACGGCAGGTAGGCCAGTTTGCCCTGGAGCCGGTCGACGGGCAGGTCGACCGCCCGGACCAGGACGTAGGCCCGACGGCCAGTACCGCCGTAGCGCTGCTCGTACCATTGCAGGAAGCCGGTGAAGTTCGGATCGGCCAGACCCGCGCCGTAGCCGAGGAACATGAACGTGTGACTAGCGGCAAAGGCCTGAAGTACCTCAGTTGTCGTCTGGTCCGACGACAGACGCTGATAGTCCGAACCGGACAGTACGATCGAGTCCGGTAGCTCGTGCCGGCCATGAAGGTGAAAGACGTAATCTGCGGGATTCTCGTGAAAACGGTCCCGCTGATCAATTTCGGTCCAGGTCATCCCAAGTCGACTAGAGACGCCCTCTAGTAGTTGATCATAGTTGGTGGTGAGAACCGGGACTGGTTGCCGCAGAACCGACTCAAATCCGCGGTCAATCGGCCTGAGACTGCCGATGGTACGCCGGATCCAGTCGAGGAACTCCCCCCGCGCTTGCCCTTTGAAGACCCTGTTGATCCACTCCGCCGCCGTAATGTAGGAGTCCACCGAGGGGTCGGCCTCGATCAGTCCACGGAGACTGCCGACGGCATTGCCCCACTCAGGACGTAGGCCGCCCAGATAGTCCAATCCTGAGTCGATTAGCCCAGGCCAGGTTGCCGTTTGCGTGTTGCCACTGATCGCAACACTGAGGCCGGCGCCGCAGACCAGGACCACTTTCCCCGCGCGGGCACGCTCGACGAGATCTTGTTTCCAGGTCTCTTCGGGGGCCATATGCGGCATCGTACCCGACTCTTATTGCTGAGCTCGATTTTGGGTTCGTGTAGGCCGCTGAGCTGGGGATCTCGTCTGTTGGTTCACAATAAATCGGTCATTGTAGGTGTGTCGGCTTTGTCTCCATACGTACGGTGAAGACGGCCCCGAGGGCCAGAGGGTGCAAATCGTGGACTCCTTGCGGCGGGGCTCGCGGGACACCGAGCACATCGGCTCGGCGCAAGACGAGGCGCAGCTGGCAGTGCCGCAATCGGAAAGCCGAGACGCTCGTATCGCTTGGCTACCTGCGGGGTGGCGCAGACCACCAGGGTGTTCGCGGGCGTGAGGCCGAGCCCGGTGGCGTCCGCGATGGTCTTGAGGGTCACCTCGGCAAAGGCATCGGTTGGTGCATATCGAAGATCGGCACGACGACGGAGCGGAGTCCGGTGAGCATGCTGAACCCGCTTGATGGCGGCCTCGCGGCGGTGGTACGGGACGGGATTGCGCTTCGTGTTCTCATGGTTTGCCGAGGCGACTGCCCATACGATCGTCAAGTCGCCCATGGCGAGCCGGAGCAGATAATCGGCCCGAAAGCGGGTCAGCAGGTGATGCCGACCGGGGAAGAGGACGAAGGGCGCCACCGTGGTGATCATACCCGGCGACCGGGCCGACACCTCCTGGACGGGTGTCCGGGTCACAACACTGTAGACGGCATGATGGCAAGTATGCGGCGGCACGTGAAGCAGATCCTGACGGACATCCGGCATCGGCGGAACATCGATCTCTACGCGACCACGCTGGTCGTGCTGATCTTCGCAGTGCTGCTGATCGTCGGGGCAGATCTTCCAGACAGCGTACGGTGGTCCGTGCTCTTCGCTGGGCTGGGCTTCCTGCTGCTGCGGGTCGCGTTCGCAAACCATCGGGAGGACCGCTTCCTCGACCGCAGTGACTATGACCGCAACCCGGTCACAGACGACCTGCGCGACGCTAAGGATGTGTGGATCTTCGCGCCGGTCGGCTCGAACTTCCTCACGGAGGAACGCTGCGACATTCTGCGCCGCGGGCCGCTCGCACGGGATGGCGGCTCGGTGCGGATCGTGGTACTAGAGCAATTCGACCCGGGTGACCCGATCTCGGAGCAACTCGACGCGCTGCTAGACTATCCGGTGCAGACGGCGGCCGAGTCGCTGCGCGAGACGCGGACACGGCTCGCGACGATGGCGGAATGGCAGGTCAAAGGCACGTTCGCGTACAGGGAGATTGCCTTCAACCCGGGCTTCAGCCTGGTCGCGGTGAACCCTCACGCGGCCGGCGGCTACGCCAACATTGAGTTTCACGCCTTCCGCAACGACGCCATCCGGTCGCGCATGCACATCCATCTGACCCGCGACGACGGCGCCTGGTACGTCTATTGGCTGGACCAGTTCGAGGCGATCTGGCGCTCGACAGTGGCGGCCAAGCCATGACGGCTGTCTTCACCGGTGCGGGCATCAGCGGCGATCTGCCGGCCGCCCTCCCACGCGGGTTCGGCCTGCGTGACGCCGTGCTGAGGACCATGCACGAGGCCGCCTGGGACGCGTTCGGCCCGCTAGTAGTGCTTTGTCATGATCGGGGACGGTTTCGGGGTTTTCGTCTTGTGGGGAAGCGGGTTTTGCAGGTGGGACACGCGCCGATCAGCCTGGCCAGGAGGGCTTGTAGTTCGTGGAGTACGGCGTAGAGGGTCAGGCCGGCGCGGGGGCTTTTGGGTCGAGGCGTTGCAGGGTGCAGAAGGCGTGAGCGGCGGATACGAGGGTGACGTGGTGGTGCCAGCCTTGCCAGGTGCGGCCCTCGTAGTGGTCGAGGCCGAGGCCGGTCTTCAGTTCGCGGTAGTCGTGTTCGATGCGCCAGCGTAGTTTCGCCCATCGGATGAGGGTGCGTTTCGCGGTGGTGGCGCGTAGGTTCGACAGCCAGTACTTGGTGGGTTCGTCGCGGTCGGGTGGCCACTCGGCGATCAGCCACGCTTCGGGTAGGTCCTGGTCGCGGTGGGCGGCGAGCAGGACCCGTCCGGCTGGCCGGACCCGCAGGAACACGAACCGGGAGCGCATCTTCACCGGCCGGCCTGCCCGAGTGCGGGAACCGTCACGCCAGGACACCGGCTGGGCCGCGGCAGCGCCGTGGGAAAGGACGAGGTTCTTGACCGAGGTCGCGGGGTCCCGGTACCGCTGGGCCGGTGGCCGTCCGGTCCAGTTGGCCGGTGGCGCGGTACGGACCGCTGTCTGCTGCTGAACGCCGATCGTGGTGGCCACCTGCACCACATAGGACAGGCCACGTTCCGTCAGGCCGTGGCGGAACTCGCCGCTGTCGCCGTACCCGGCGTCCGCCACGATCAACGGGGGTCGCAGGCCCCACCCGATCACCTCGTCGATCATGTCCAACCCGAGGCGCCACTTCTCCCGATGCCCGACGCCGTCGGGGATCTGCGCCCGCGTCCGCCGCTGATCGACATCGGCGGCGGCCTCCGGCGAGCAGGGATCCCACGACTCGGGCAGGAACAACCGCCAGTCGACGGGGCACGACGCCATGTCGGTGACCAGGTTCAGACTCACCCCGATCTGGCAGTTGGTGACCTTGCCCGCCGTGCCGGTGTACTGCCGGGCCACCCCCGGCGACGCGGCACCGCACTTGAGCCAGCCCGTGTCATCAAGAGCCCACGCCGCCGGCGTGATCGCCTCATCCATCCGCTGCGCCAGGCGTCGCCGCACCGGCACCACGTCCCACCGACTATTCGTCACGAAATGGTTCAACGCCTGATCATGCACACCCGGCAGACGGCCCGCCATCGGCTGGATCGACTTACGCCGCCCGTCCACCATCAACCCGCGCACATACTGCCCGGCCCGATCCTGCCACCCGGCGCGGGTCAACGACCCGAACACCTCACCGGTGAACTCGGCCAGATCACCGCCCAGACGCTCTACTGCCCGAACATCCACACCAGAGCCAACGACTCACCACACCAACAGCCCCCGAAGTATGCCGAAATGTGACAAAGTACTACTAGTGCTTGGCAGGAAATTCGAAACGAGGTGGACTTCAGCCGCTACGACCCGATGCCGAACTGGTCAAACCCGTGGATCAATGATCTCGGCTATCTGCGCCACCAGGTAGCTCGTCCGCGCATGCCATGGTGCCAGGTGTCGGCTTGGATTCGAGAATCCTCGATGGCCTGCCTGTCGCGCTCGGATCGGTATTCGCGGTAGGGCTCGTGCGGGCTCCAGTCGCCGATGAAGGGCCGTAGGTCGTCGGGCTCGGGTTCGATGTCGAAGTCGATGGCGGCGATGGCGCCGTCTCCTCGGGTGGGGTCGAGGCGGTCGGCGGCGGCTCGCGCCCAGGCGACCCATCGGGCGCAGTTCTCCGAGTCGGCTGGGCCGTCGGGGGCGGCTCGCTCGAGTGCGTTGCAGAAGGCGCGGATCTCGTCGGCGGAGACCCAGGAGTCGTAGGCCAGACGGAACGCCATCCTGCGCTGGAGTTCCGCGGCCAGGGGGCGGGCCTCGTCGAGAGCCGCCTGCCACTGGAGTCGCTTCTCCGCTTCCCGACGCTCCTGCTCGGCGAGGTAGTCGTCGTGGGCTCGCTGGGCGGCCACACGGGCTTCCTCGTCAGCGACAATCCCGGCCTCGACGTCCCGAACGATCCGGGGAAGTCGCTTCTCCAGCGTGGTGCGTCTGTCGTCCGCCCAGGTGTCTTTCTTATCCCAGCCGGCGCGGACGATTTCCAGCCGCAGACGCCCGGAGGCAACCTTGTCGGTCTTGGGGAGCACCAGCCAACGGTTGCGTCGCAGCTGCCGGGTTTCCTGATCGGTGGGAACGTGCGGAACCTCGTCGTACTTCTCGATCAGCTTGACCCTGCGTCGGATCTTGTCGACCTGAAGGTAGACGGAGGGGTGCTTGGTCTTGGTATTCACCCCGACTCGGTGGCCTCGCCTTCGGGCCTCGGCGGCGAGGCCATGGATCAGGTCCAGCGCCCTGGAGACCGACGCCTCCGTGACCTCCAGTCCGGCCGGGTCCTTCTCCAGCGCGGCGAAAACGAGGTCGGGGTCGGTGGTGACGCGGCGAGTGTTAAGCCGGATCCGGTTCCAGTCCGTCTCGTCTGGGGCTTCGTCGTTAGACAGGCGGATGATCAGGTCACCGGCGGCGCGGCCAGTGTGCTTGAGGTGGAACCCGGCGGGCACGAGGCTGTGCTGCTTGGCGGCGTGAATGACCCGCCGGTACAGGGCGCGTTCCTCGGGGGCAGGGCTCTCGACTCGTACGGTTCCGCCCTCCGCCTGAAGGCGTTCAACGAGTTGTCGGGCCTGCTCGACCGTCGCGGTGGCTGTGGACTGCTTTGATTCGGCCGCCGTGGCGGCATCGACGGGTCGCGACTGGCCCTGGGCCGGCTTGCCCTGCTTGCCGGTGATGGTGGTCCGGTCGAGTTGGCGAGGGGCCGTCGTGGCCTCCATGAGGCGGTCTGGGTGGTCGGGATGGACGCCGTTGTCGAGGTAGAACCGGCCGGCGTCAGTGATCTGGGCCCGCCACACGCCGCCCCGACGGCTGACGTCGACGAGCCGACGGGTCTGCAGTGCCCGGGCCGAGAGGCGCTGGTCCACCCCGTCGGGGCCGCTGAGGTCGTCCCCCTCGCCGATCCGGCGCAACAACAGCAGTTGGTGTTCCTTCAACGGATCCCATCTCTGCACCCTCACGACCTTCGACGTCTTGGATCCGGTTCACAAGGAACGACACCCGCTTTTGGCAGACGCAGGAGGATCTGCAGATCACCGTCCGTTCAGGCTCGTACGGAGCTGGTCGGCCAGCGTGACCGTGTCGTCCCGTGGTCCGGCGTCGAGATCGGCGAGGGCTTTGGTCAGGGCACGGAGCAGGGTCCGGATGCCGTCGGCGTCGCCGAGGGCGTGGCGGGCGTGCATCGCCTTGGTGTAGAGGGCTTCGTTGTAGCGGTCGAGGCCGATCGCCTTGTCGAGGAGGTCGGAGGCGGCCTGCGGTGCGGTGTCGAGCAGGTCGTCGGCGAGTAGGAGGTGGGCTTCGGTGCCCCACCTGCGGACTGTCTCGCGGTGCGGCTGCAGCCACTCGTAGTCCTGGCCTTCGGCGAGGGGCGCGGTGGAGAGTTCGCAGGCGGCGGTGAGGAGGTCGCGGCGGCGTGGTCCGGTGGCGATGGTGGCGGCTCGCATCAGGTCGCGGAGTCGCCAGACGTCGACGTCCACGGTTGCGGGGTCGAGCCGGTACCGTCCGGAGGTTTTGATGACGTAGGCGTTTTTTGTGTCTGCGGTGCCGGCGCGGCCGAGGACGTGGCGCAGGTTCGAGGCGTTGGTGTGCACGCGTTGGTCGGCTTGGCTGAGGCGGGCGTCGGGTTCGAGGTATTCGCCGACGTCGCGGGTGGTGGCGCCGTCGGGGTGGACGGCGAGGTACACGGCCAGTTCCAGCGCCTTGGCGCGCAGCGGGCGGCCTTCCGCGGTGATGCCGTCGATACGCGGTGGGCCGAGTACCCGGAGCCGTGCCCGCCCGGCGTCCGTCTCCACTGAATGGCTGGGCGTGGCCGGGAGGGGCGGGTCCGTGCCGGCGGTCGTGCTCTCGGTGCGGCTCACGTGCAGGGGCACGCCGGCGTCCGGCACGGTCGGCGGGGCGGGCGGTTCACCGGTGTGCGCCTCGCGCAGGGTGGCCAGGATCTGGGTCGCGGTGACCGGTTCGAGCACCGGCAGCCGCAGGGGTATCGCCTCGGCGGGCGGCCCAGCGGTGAGGGCGTGGTGCCCGTTCGGGTCAACGGCGATGGTGGTGCCGTGTTCCCATGCGCCGAGCAGCAACGCGGTCACGTGCAGGTCCCCGCCGAGGTGGAGGGCGGTCTTGGCGCGGATGCCCGCTCCGGTGGGTGGGGCCTCGGTGATGAGCACGACCGGTGGCAGTGTCTCTCCGTCGGAGGCGTGCTGGTGTGAGCTGTCCAGGTCGGTCAGCGCCTGCTCGTCGAGGATGCGGCTGCGGTGCAGGAGCCGGGCCTCGATCGCGGTGAGGGCGGCGTCGGTGCTGTCGACGACGTGCAGCCGGGGCCATGGTGCGAGGCTGGTCGCGTCGGCGCCGAGGAGCGCGCCCAGGGTCCCGGCGTCGATGACGACCTCGCCGCAGGCGTCGGGCTGGTGGCGGTCGCCGGAGGCGAGGACGGCGACGAGGGCAGCGCGGGCGGCGGCGTACGCGCCGTCGCCGACGACACCGAGTCCGCCGGGCGGCAGCGACGCAAGGTCGGATACGAGGTCTGACGGCTCGTCGTTGTCGGGGTCGGGGGCTGACGGTTCGGTCGTGCGGGCCGTCACGGCGCGGCGGAGCTGGGTCACCGGGGCGGGCAGGTCGACGGGTGGGTCGGTGTCGGGTTGGCCGGTGTAGCGGCGGCGGCGGTGGAGCCAGACCAGTGTGGTGGTGGCGCTGATCGCGGCGGCGAGCGTCCAGGGCAGCCAGGTGGTGGTTGACAGCTGCACCCCGTCGTCATTCGCGGCCACCGGCGGTCGGGGTGCGTCGGGGGCGGTCGGCGAGGCCGGCGCCGGGCTGGCGGGGTGGGACTCCGCGGATGAGGGTTTCGGCGAGGCTCCGGTGTCGTTCGGGGCTGCCGGTGAGGCGGTGCTGGGGGCAGCGCTGGCTGTCTCGGTGCTGCCGGGCGCGGGATCCGAGGGGTCGGGGGCGGTGCTCGGCGGTGTGGGTGGCTCAGCGGGACCGGGCGTGGTCGCCGGGGGGTGCGTGGGCGGTGTCGCTGGTCTGGCGGCCTGCGGTGGTCGGGCGTCGGCCGGCAGTCGAAGTTCCCAGCCGGGATAGATGAGGTCGCAGTCGCGCAGGGTGCCGCCCGCGCCCGGGAAGTGGCGGTGCTTGTTCAACCGGCAAATCTCCGGCCATCGGTCCGCGTCGCCGAGCCACTCCTTGGCGACCTTCGACATAGTGTCGTTGCGGTCGACGGTGTAGACGTAGCGCTGGTCACCGACATAGACGAAGGCCGCCCCGCGGGCGGCTGCCTGCCGAGAGATGTCGGTGCGGACGGTCGCGGCGGCGGACACAGCGGACTGGTCCGGGCCCGCCGTACGGTCGAGGGAGCCGGCGGAGGTGATCGCGAAGGCAGCGGTGCCGGCCAGTCCGAACACGAGCCGGTGCAGCGGGGCCGGCAGTCTGAGCACCGGAATACGCCAGCGGGTCAGCACCGCGACGATCTCGGCCAGCAGGAGCAGCGCGAACACACCCCACAGCAGCCACATCACCCACAGCGCCACGCCGGTGAGAACGTCGGTGGTGAATCGTCCGCTGATGTTGTCGAACCATGCCAGGACCTGCGACCACGCCGGCAGCCTGCGGACGGGATTACCGCCCACGAGCCACAGCAGCGCCGGCACCACCACCAGGAAGACGCCGGTGCCGACGACCGCGCGCACGGCACCGGCCAGCGACCGTGACACGGGCGCCCGGCGCGGGGTCACGTCCCGAGGAGGATGGACCGTGGCGCGGTCGCCATAGTCCGCCCGGCGGTCGTCTCTGTCCGGGGACACTCGCGGCACCCGCCCCTCCCACCGTTGATCGTCAATCTTCCCGGGGTACACGAGAATGAACGACCCTGGCTATTCGATCAAGAGGAATTCTCACCATCCGCGCACAAAAGATCACCCGCGAGAATCGCGGTTGACGGCCCGGCGCCCTCACGGGCGAGACTGCCCCACATGCCAAGCGGGGGCGCCAGGGCGTCGATCGATCTCAGTTCCGCGACCATCGCCGTCACCGTTCACCGGCAGGGCGCCACAGTCCCGATCCTCATCGACGGCCGCATCGTCATGCCCACCGGCGTCGCCATCGGCCCCACAGGTCAGCTCTACGTCGGCCTCGACCACGCCGCCGCGCGGGCCCTCCCCGCAGACCACCGCTACGTCGACAACCCGACCGACCTGCTCGGCACACCCACCCACACCCACGATGCGGCACCACCCGACCCGGTGGAACTCCTCGCCGCCGTCCTACGCCAGACAACCTTCTACGCCGCCCACCAGATCGGACAACCGATCACCGAGCTCACCCTGACGATCCCCCCACACTGGGGACCACGACGCCGCGGACACCTCGACGACGCCGCCCACCGCGCAGGACTACCCGCACCCACCCTGGTCACCGCACCCGCCGCCCTCACCGCCTACGCCACGACCCTCGGCCTCACCGTGCCCCCAAACTCCTGCGTGCTCGTCTGCCAAGTCGACCGCCACCCGGCGACCCTCACCGTCCTCCAACTCGTCGGCGACCACTACCGCGAACTCGCCACCCAACAGATCACCACCCCCCACGACCTCGACCACCTCATCGCCCACCGCGTCATCGACGCCGCCACCCCCGACGACGACCCCCTCCGCACCACGATCAACCACCCCCCGGACGCCCCCGCCGACGACCGGCACGCCCTCCTGGAGTCCGTCCGCGCCGCCCGTCACCTCCTCGTCGAACACGACCGCGCGCCCGTCCTGCTCCCCGCACCCCGGCAGCCCGCCGTCATCACCCGCGACGACGTCACCACCGCCACCCAACCCTTCCTCGACACCGCCGCCCACACCGTCAAGGAGGTCCTCGACGCCGCCGACGTCGACACCGCACACCTCGCCGGCGTCATCGTGCGACCAGCCCCCGGCATACCCGCGCTCACCGAACGGCTCGCGCACGCCACCGGCACCACTCCCGGCGTCGTCGACCATCCCCACGCCCTCGCCGACGGAGCCCTGGCCCTCACCGCCGCCCACCAGCCCGGCCCACGCGCCGCCGCCGCACGGCTACCCCGCGTCCGGCTGCGCATCACCGACCTCGCCGGCATCCTCGCCCTCGGCGCATGCTCCCTGATACTGCTCCTGCAACCCGTCCTGACCGCCGACATCACGACAGTCGACAGTTACGTCGTCGGCGCCCGGACCTCCGTGCCCCAGATCGGCTCCTCCGGCGCGTTCGCCATGCTCACCGCGCTCGTCATCGCCCACCTCGCCCCCACCACCTGGCTCGCCGGCACCCCCACCGGATCACCAGCCGAACCCACCACCGGCAGCCTCATCCGCCGCGGATACCTCGCCGCCGCCGTCAGCGGGCTCATCACCGCCACGCTCTACGGACTCGCCACCGGCACCGCCCTCGAGTTGGACTACCGGCCATACCTGACCTGGACCCTCGGTGCCGCCCTACCCCTGGCCGCCTGCACCGCACTCATCGCCGTCACCGCACCCCGCATCCCCGCCGACGCCCTGCCCACCTGGCTCGCCCTCGCCCGCCCCGCCATCCACTACGCCCTGCTCGCCGCCGCCGGCATGTTCCTCATGCGCGCGGCGCTCAGCCTCACCATCCCGGTCGACCTCACCGGCATGCCCGGCCTCGTCGGTAGCCTCGGGGCAGCCCTGCTCGGCGCCGCCACCATCCTGACCATCACCGACAGCCGCGTGCTGCGCGCCCTCGCCGTCCCCGGCGTGGCCATCGCCTACGCCCTCGTGTTCACCTACAGCACCAAGAGCGCCCTGATCGTCGCCTACCTCGCCGCACTCACCTGGTGGGCAGTCCGGCTCACCACCAAAACCCTGCACCTCGCCTTCCCCAACGCCGGAGCGGCACTACACCGGCTCGTCAACCGACCCCACAGCTGAGCAACGGTCGGCGCCACGCGGTCCATCGCGGTCACACCTGCCTACCCCTCCCCCACACGCGGGAGGATCCGGCCGATCCCACCGTCGACAGGTGGTCGCGCGTGACCTGCTGCCGGCAGGCCAGGCGTTGCCAAGCTCGGCTTCGTCGGGTCAGCCCGGCCCCGGCGTCGGGGTGTCGCAGGGGGTCGGCGGGGCCGGGTCGGTTGCAGGCGTCGGAGTCCGTTCTCGGTCGGGGTGGCTGGTACGTGTCGAGCATCGAAGAGATCACCGGCGAGCTGCGTGCCCTGACGACCGGTGTCGAGCGGGCGCGGAGCCTCACCGCCGCAGCCGACAACTAGGCCGAGCAGGTCGCCGTACGGGCCGCCGGCGCGGGTTTCGCGGCGGTCGCCGCCGGCATCGCCCAGGTACGCGCCGCGATCTCCACCATCCAGGGCGGACTCGGCAACCTCACCACCGCGGTCGAAGAGGCGGCCACCGCCACCGCAAGGGTTCCCCGGGAGGCCACGCCGCAGGAGACCGTCGCCGCGCTGGCCCCGGTCGGACAGGGCGTCGCCGCCGCCCGGGAAGCCGCCACCTCGACGATCGCGCACATCGGTCACGCCCGACAGCTCGTCAGCGCGGTCCTTCAAGGCGGGCAACCCGGCCCACTCCTGCAGGCTCTCGACAGCATCAAACAGGTCCTGGTACTCGTCGTCCAACGCGGCACCGCCGCGCAGCAGGCGGTCGAAGCGGCCATCAGCCAGGCCCGACAGGTGGGGTCGGCGGGAAACTGAGGGGCTGTCGGCATACGGGTCCCGGTGCAGAGTCGGGTATGCCAGTTGTGCAGAGGTCAGGGCGCGAAGCGGTCGGGCGCTGCAGTGGCGGTCGGCTCGGCGACACACGTCCGTTGCTCACGATGAGTAACCGGTGGACGTGGGCCGCCGCCCGGATTGCGGCAGATGCGTGCGCCGAGGTTGGCAGGTCAAGGCAACCAGTTGAACCGCGTGGATTATCGGGACGGATGCCGCTATCCGATCGACAAACGATGGTGGAACTCTGATGGTCTTCAAGGCTGGGGGGCCGCGCCCGTCCGGTCGTTGAGAATCAACTCTCCGCGCCGACCGGCTACGGCAGAACTCCTTGAAGGAGACTCCCACGGTGCGCCCGGGTCGCGGTGAAGTAAGTGAACTGGCCGTATCGAACCGTATCCGGTCGTCGAGCCTGTCGGGCCAAAGAGATGACCAGACCACGAGACTCGGTTCGAGGCTATCCAAGATCTGTGGGTCGACCTCGTCATCAAGCAGATCCAGGATACCCAGACCACTCGGGGATGCTCAGGCTGCGACCGTATCCGGCTGCCCAACTGGATCACAAGCTCGAGCTTATCGCCCACCGGTCACGCAGAGCGGCCCGTGCGGCCGCGGAAGATCGAATCTCACGGCGAACGCTGAGGTCGGCCACCACGGCGGGAGTTCAATCGAGCAGCGATCCGTTCGGCGGCATGGTCTCGCCCGAACGCGGCGGGTCCAACGCCGACCAGCCACGGTCCTCAACGGCCCACGACAATGAGGATCCGTCCTCCACCTCCACCGTCATCTGCGGCAGAGCCCACCACGCTTCAGCGCTTGCCATCTTTCCCTGCGACTCGAACTCGGGACGCCGAGCCGGCAACGGAGAGCATTTGAGAGAGGTATTCGCGAACGGTGCCTCTCACGAGAATTTCCTTCGAGCCAACAGGCAAAACCACACGAACTGCTCGGCGTGAAGGATTTCCTCCCGAATCCGACCTTGAGGTGACCGGCAGCGCAATGCCACAATCTCCTCACGCGACTTAGTTCAACCCCACGGAACTTTGGAGGCTGGGTTGATAGATCCGGTGACGGGACGGACGCTTATCCCGGCCCCACATGGTCAAATCCCCATTCCCGGCATCCATCAACCCTGGTCTTATGTCCCGCCGCCATTTCCCCCGCCGGTGCAACCTCCGGCTACAGGCCGGCAGCAGAACTCCTCGTGCGAGATCCCTCAGTTGATAGTCGGAACGGCGAGTCAGTGCGTCGATCGGTCACCTTCAGTGCGTTGCGTGAGTTGTGGACGAATATTTTGCTCCACGCACGGAAGCTACGACCGAGAGAGTCAGCTCGGGTCATACGGGAGCAGCCTTCACCGAGCAAGATGGAACTTATGTCTGCCTTGTCAGAATTTGCAGATAGATCAGTGGGAGGAAGGGTCCAGGCGTTGGGAGGAAGAGGCTAGGCGCCTAGAAGAGCGCGCAGAAGAAGAGCGTCAAGCTCATGACGAACGCGTAGCCGAACGCGAGGATCGAGTTGGATGGCCAGCCGCCCATGCACGTATCGCCGAGCTCGAACGAGAAGCTGAGGACTACGCCTGGTTCAGTACGTACCGCGCCGATGGGGCCGTCATCTGGGCGGGTTCTTGTGCTGCAGTAGCGTTCGCCGGCGCAATCTGCGTACAGCATTGGTGGCCGCTGCTCGTCGCGTTGGCAGGACTCCTTGCTGTCCCCGCGCTTCGACGACGGCCCACTGCTGGGCGGGCTGACGAATTACTGAGAGAGGTCTCGCATCTTCGGACCCTACGCGGGTGCGGTGACCCTGCCTGTGACAGGTGCTGCACCGCGTAGGTAGATATCGCGTCTTCGGCCATGATCAAGTCAACGCACATCGGCAAAGTCGTGAGCGGATGGTCATGTTCCGGAGGCCATGTAGGCGGCGAGGATGTAGTTGGGGTGGCGGTCGAGGTTCTTGCGTGCTCGGTCGTAGCGCATGGTGGTTCTCGGGTCGGCGTGGCGGGCGGCGATCTGCACGTCGCGGAGGCTGACGCCGGCGCCGAGCATGGTGGTGACGAAGGTGTGGCGCAGCATGTGGGGGTGCATTCTCGGCATCCGGATCCCTGCGGCAGTGACGAGGTGCTTAAGCCGGCGGGTGGCGACGTGCCGGTCCATCCGCCGACCGTGGTGGTTACGCAGGATCGGCCCGCTGGTGCGTTCGTCGACGGCCTGGTCGATGGCGCGGGCGACTGCTGGTGGCAGCGGGACGAGGACGACCTTGCCGCCCTTGCCCCGCACGCGCAGTACGCGGTGGCCGTGTTCCTCACCGAGGTCGGCAATGTTCGACCCGCAGGCTTCGAAGATCCGCAGACCGAGCAGGCCCAGGAGTGCGACCAGGGCGAAGCCGTTCGGGTTCGGGGACTTGCGGGCGGTGGTGATAAGGGCTTCGAACTGGAGGTGGCCCAGTCCGAGGGTCGGTGACTCGGCCGGCACGGTGGGTCGGCGAACGTAGTCGGCCGGCGAGTGCTCCAGGATGGCGTCGATGACGCAGACCCGGTAGAAGCCCACCACGACCGACAGCCGGCGGGAGACGGTCGAGGGCTGGTACCGGCGGACGTCTTGCAGCCAGCGCACGTACCGCTCAATGTCGACCCGCGCAGCGGCGAGCGGGCCCAGGTCTTGGTTGGTGCACCACCGGAGGAGGACACACAGGTCGGACTCGGTGTGCACGCGAGTCTGGCCACGGTAACGGCCCAGGAAGGCCGACACTGCGGCGTGTACGACGAGTTGGTCGGTCGGTACGACGCGGGGGGTCCCTATGGGTTTTGTCAAGCGGCGAGGGCGAGCTTTTCTGCTGGTTTGTGCTGGTACGGGTTGCGGGTGCGGAGCATGGCGTGGAGGACGTCGACCCGGCGGCGGGCGAGGCAGATGAGCGCGGCGTTGTGTCTTTTGCCCTCTGCGCTTCCGGTCGTAGTAGGCCCGGCTCAGCGGGTCGGACAGGGCGGCGAACGCGGACAGGAAGATCGCGCGTTTCAGCTGCTTGTTGCCGCCCTTGGGTGGGTGCTCGCCGCGGATGCTGGTGCCGGAGCGGCGGGTGACCGGCGCGAGTCCGGCGTACGCGGCCAGGTGAGCGGAGGTGGGGAACGAGGTGACGTCGCCGACTTCGAGCAGGATCCGGGCTGCGGTCCTGATCCCGACGCCGGGCATCGAGATCAGGACCTCGGCAAGAGGGTGCGCATCGAGTATCTCCTCGACCTGGAAGGCGATCTGGTCACGCTGTTTCAGCAGTTCACGAACGCTGTCGGCGAGTCTGGGCAGGATCGTTTCGGCGGCGGTGGTGCCCGGGACGACGACGGTTTGGGCGTCCAGGGCGGTGAAGATCTGCTCGACAAGGCGGGCGCCCATCCGTGGTGCCCGCGGCATGACGATCTCGGCGAGTTTCGACCGGCCGGCCTTCCGCAGCCCGGCCGGGCCGCCGCACCGCGACAGCACCTCCAGGATGGCGTGGTGCTGGACTTTCGGGCCCAGCACGCGTTCGAGAGGCGGGTGGATCTGGGTGAGCAGGCCACGGATCCGATTCGAGACGCGGGTGACCTCACCGGCGAGGTCGTCGTCGTAGCCGACCAGCACCTCCAGCTCAGCGAGGGTGTCGTCGCCAGCGTCGACGCGACGCAGGGTGTGCGGCAGCGTCCGGGCGGCGTCGGCGATCACGAAGGCGTCGCGGGCGTCGGTCTTCGCGGTGCCGGGGTGCAGGTCAGCGAGCCGGCGCATGACCAGACCGGGCAGATAGGCGATCTGGTGTCCACAGGACCGGGCGACCGCGACGGGCAGGGCCCCGATCGAGGCGGGCTGGTCCACCACCGCCAGAATCCGCCCATGCCTGCCGAGCTTGTCGAACAGTTTCCGCAGCCCGGGCTCGGTGTTCGGCAACGCGGCATCGTGCAGCCGCTTACCTGCCGGGTTAAACGCGACCGCATGATGGTCGCTCTTGCCGACGTCCAGGCCGAGGAACACGCCGTACTCGTTGGTCACGTCTCGTCTCCCACGATGTCCAACATGGGCTCGGCCGCTGGTCAGAGCGTCGAACTGCCGGCATCCACGTTACGGAGAGACCCACCCCCACGGGGGTGGCCGGGTCCCTATCAGCGGTCCGCCGACGCCACCCGGCCCGGCGACAACACCCCCCGGATCATGCAAACGACAGGGGCAGTAAGTCATACCGAACCGAGCGACCGAGCAGTCCCCAGCTGGGGACGATCAAGAAGGTAACGGGGGTAACGGGCGGAGACAGGAGAGGTAGCCATAAGTCACCGTGCGTCACCACCGGTGATGAACACCAGTCCACCCGGAGCGGCAGGATCCGGACGTCATGCCCGGCGGGCCATTACCTCGCACATTCGGCCTGGCATCCTGCCGATGTGGAAGAGTGGACGTACAACGGAACGGCCTTCCAGATCAACTCGGCAGCAGTTGACCTCGACCAGAGTCGAGGTTTTACGATCCTGATCGACTGGCAGAAAATCATACAAGATGCTCAGGAGCAGAGAGTGATCGTCACCATCGCCAAGGTTACCGACCCCGCTCGGTTCCTAGAGATCTTCGAGACCATCGGCGCGCAGAAGCGGCGGGAGCACGGCTGCCGAGGCGCCCGGGTCTATTTCGATCCTGACGACGCGCACCGGCTGTGGTCCATCTTCGACTGGGACACGAAAGACTACGAAAAGTTCCTCGCCGACCCGGAGATTCCGGCCATCGCACGAGAACTCGGGCTCCAGGCACCGCCCGTACACGCCGTCGCCGCGACCGAGCTCGACGCCTAACCACCGCGCAGAGAGAGGCTTCGGTATGGATGTCACGTCCCTGCAGGTCCGCAGGTTCAGCTCGACGATTGGCGACGCCGCCGTCCGCTTCGGCGACCGGATCCTCATCGCGCCCGGCCTCGGTAAAGAGGCCGGCAGGTCGATGAGCGCCTACACGTCGTTCCTCTATGCCGGGGCGTCGGCCGACCTGCTGGCCTCCTACTCGGAGATCTGGGTAGTGCTCTGCGGAGCTCTACGAGTGGGCGCTGGAAGCGACGCCATAACGGTGCACGCAGGGGACTTTGTTCACGTGCCCGAGCAGGCGCCCGGGGTCGTTGAGGCCATTGAGGACACCACAATGGTCTGTGTGTCGGTACCCGCTCACTGACTTGTAACTCAGATCGGCTGCGCGATCATCCGCAGGCCCAAAGACGGCGACCAGCACCGTCCCATGACATCCGCACATCGGCATGAGCGGAAGCTACTGGAATCGACAAGGCCAACGTGTGTAGTCGATGACACCTGTGTGCTGGCGTCGCTCGACCGTCAGGTCGTCGCTGAGGCCGCGGATGTCGATGGCGGCTCTGCACTGCAACCCGTACGCCGACAAGGGCCTGGCCGGTCCCACGCCAGCCCCACGCCGACCCCCGAACCAGCCCCGGTCCGGGCAGGACACCGACGCCGTGTCCCCGCCCTGAAGCAGGCAACCCACCGGGGCCGTCAACGGCACACCGACCGGAGCGCCGGCCAGGATCCGCCCCAACATCGACGACAGCACCCACCGGGGTCTCGAACTGGAAAACGACTGCGCCACTACGGTGGCCGCCCAGGGCTACCGGGTGCACCAAAACCCCACCCCGCAGGACATCGCTGCCGCCGGGGACCACACCGGCGACAGACCCGAACAAGGACCCCGACTACCTCATCGAGGGCCACGTCTTCGACTGCTACTCACCCCAGGCCACCACCTCGGTCCGCAACATCTGGAGCCAGGTCCGCGAGAAGGTCGACGACGACCAGACCCAACGCGTCGCCGTGAACCTCAAGGCTGGGAAGGCGACCTGACCACCCTGCGGCGCCGATTCGACAACTGGCCCATCGACGGACTCAAGGAACTGGTCGCGGTGAAACGCGACGGTACGATCCTCCAGATCATCCGGCGAGACTGAGAAGGGACGAGGACCTCATGGCCGTGGAGTTCCGCCTGATCCTGGCCGGCGCCCCTCCCGTCGACGAGGTCGCCGCCCTGACCGCCGCCACCCCCGACGAGACACCACAGCCCGCGTCGATACCAGGCCTGTTCACCGCCCGCCTGTACAACCAACGCGGCTACGCCATCTCCGTCCGCGCCGGCACCCACGGCTACTACGAGGCGCACACCGACAACGACGCCCCCTGGGAATGGGAACCCGACACCTACGTCAACGTCACCTTCTCCCTGCGCGCCGACGACCTGGCCGACAAGGGCATCCCCAACATGGTGGCCGCGGCGCTCCGGATCCTGACCGGACGAAGCGAGGACGCGGCCCTGATCCAGGACGGCAACTTCCTCCTCCTCACCAGAACCGACGGCGTCACCCGCACACACCGCACCCACTGGTGGAACCACTACCACCTGGACCACCTCATCAACGGCTGACCTCTCCCGTTCCCGCCAAGGACACGGTCCAGCGGCAGGCCACATCCCGAAGGGTCACGGAGAACACCAGCGGCAGAGGTCATGACGAGAATCGGCTACCAGCTGACCCTGGCCGGGACAGGTCCCTACAGCAGGAGGCGAAGCTCGTCGCATCCACAGGTCTCGGCATCATCTAGATTCTGAGGCGAGACTGGGAGTGGGTGGCACATGGGCATCGATTATCGACTGACCCTGGCCGGGGACATCCCGCTGGAGCAGGTCGCGGTGCTCGTCGCACCGGAAGGGTCCTGTACGTCAACCGACGCCGGCCACCCTCGCCTGCTCACCGTCGACTGCACCACCGAACGGGGATTCGGTGTCAGCGTCTTCGCGGGTAGCAACGGCTACTTCGACGCCGAGGACGACGACGGCACCCCGTGGGAATGGGAGCCCGATCGGTACGTCAACGTCATCTTCGACATGGCCAACGACCAGCCGGACACCGCTACCGCCGACATGGTCGCCGCCGTGGCCCGGGTCCTGGCCGACCGGCCGGAGGACGCGGCGCTGGTCCTCGACAACAACTGGCTCCTGCTCACCCGAACCGCCGGCATGCTGCGCACACACCGACCTACGTGGTGGGACAACTACGGGCTCGCAGACATCTTCACCCGATAGCCCAAGCGTCACACCCTCGCAGCACACCACACGAAGGACCGGTCTCGGCGTCCCGCGCAGGACTCAGGTACGAGACGAAGCACCGACCGTCCGCCTCACGCCCAGACCGCGGACCTGATCCGCGACGGGCACACCAGCCGGAGCCCCCTCCTCCCCCTACTCGCAGGCGACGCCGTCGCCGTCGCGGTCCAGCCGCCGGGAGTACCCCGGATCACCACGCCGGATCGGCGCCTTTCCCGCCGCCCGCACCGCCGCGCAGTTGGCGTAGTACACGCCACCGTCGTTGTGGTCCAACTCCCCACGGTCACCGTTGCCCCGGCCAGGTTCGCAGGCCTCTCCGTCCCCGTCACGATCGAGCTCCGGCCGGTAGCCGGGCTCACCCTCGAACAGGGGTGCCACCCCAGCGGCGCGCGCGGCGTCGCAGTTCTTGTAGTACGGGGCCGGCCATCGGGTGGTCGGCTTCGGGGCTGGCTGCCGGGTGGTCCGCTCCGGAGCGGGTGTCAGGGTTGATGACTGTGACGGCTCGGCCGGCTCGCTGGACGGCGGGCGCACCGACACCGACCCCGTCGGGGAAGGCTCGGACGTCACCTCGATCCCGTCCACGCCCGTGCCCGCCTGCGCGGCCGGCGACGCCGCAGGTGGCTTGTCGTCGTCGGTGAGCGAGGCTACCGCTCCACCGCAGCACAGGACGGCGACAACGGCGCAGAGACCGATCAGCGGACTGGGATTCTTGGTGGGAGGTCGTTTTGCCACGCTCCGCAGTGTCGTGACCGGCAACGACGACCGTCACCGGCCGAACGGGCGGCGCGAGTGTCGGCTACCTGACGGCACACCAGTCACCTCCGGCGGAGGAGACCGATCCCTCGCGGCCGACCTCGATCACGATCCGCTACGCGGGCCGCCGGTCACCTTCTACGACCACGTGGAGTCCCAGGCCGCCGCGCGACTGCGCCGCACCGGTGCCACCAGCGGTGACCTGGCCATCGACAACACCGTCTGCGGCACCAACGACCGTGACCAGGCCTACCCGTGGACCTGCGACAAGATGTTGCCCGCGATCCTTCCGCCGGAAGTCGACTGCGGGTGTGGGTCACACGCGACGGCGGCGCCACATGGTGGCAGCGTGAGTACACCGGCACCGGAGAAAGGATCACCCGCCCATGACGCTGCTACTCCGCGACTACCACGGCCACCCCTACGACCTGCCCGACCCGCAGGAGGCCGGTCGGCGGTTCGACGAGCAGGTCGAGGCGGTCATGCCCCACGGCGGCTGCGGACAGACCCTCACCATCGGCCCCACCGACCAGCCCGTCCTCCGCGTCGACATCGACATCGACGCCGACCGGGCCGCAGCGCGGTGGCTGCCCGACAGCACCTACGCCACGGCCGTGGACACGGCGGACGGCATCACCGTCTACGAGTCCCCTGACGCCGGCCTCGTCGAGATTTCCGCCGCTGTCGCCCGCCTCGACACGGCCACGGCACGCAGGCTCGTCGTCGAGTACGTCGCCACCGGGCAACGGCCGACGAGCGTGCCCTGGACGCGGGCGATCCGACCGGCCCCGTGACCGCTGTCCGGCCCCGGACGCTCGGGTCAGCGCGCCAGGTACCGGTGGGAGCACAGGACCATCGTCGGTGGCGACGAGCCGGTAGACCCGGGGGCACGGCCGGGAACCGTCCGGGCCGCGAGACGGCCGGCGACGAGGCAAGCGAGGGCGCGCTGAACGGTGCGATCGCTGCACCCGATGTGATCGGCGATGACGTCCACGGCTGGCCACGTATCGCCCGAGTCGTTGGCGTGGGCAGCGAGGGTGCGGGTCACCAGGCGATCGGTGCCCTTGAGGTCATGGGTGGTCAACAGGGCGACCTTCACGTGCTCGTCACCGAACACCTCCAGCGAGAGCTTCAGATCGGCAAGGCGCGCAGGCGCCATCGGGCTGTCCGACATGACCGGGCTTCTGGCACCGATCACCACCTGGAGGTGGCGGCAGCGCGGCGCCGCGACGTTCCGGATACAGGTTTGGCTGGCGGTGAGGGTTTCTGTTCTTCGGAATCCAATCCCGCCAGCTTCGCGCGCCCGCCCCCTTCTGCTTCAGATCCCCTTCACCTTCGGGCGACACGCCCCCGGTGTCGGTGGCACCCCCACGGGGCGGGGTTTGGCGGGTCCGATCGTCAGATGGCACCCCGACGCTCTGGTTGGCACCCCCGCCGAAGATGAGCCGGTACACCCGGGTGGCGATTCCGGCGACCTTGGTGACGACCAGGCGGCCGAGTTGAATCAGCTTGGGGATGCACCGTTGCACGGTCCGCTCGGAGCAGCCGGCGTACTCGGCGATCGTGGCCACGCTGGGCCAGGCGTCGCCGGCCCGGTTGGTGTGCGCGGCGATGGCCAGCAGCACCCGGCCCTCGTTCTTCGGCAGGGTGCGGGATTCGAGTAGGGCCGCCTTGACGGTGAGGCTCATCGGGCGCCGCCGGCCGGGACGGTGGTCTGGGTGCAGCAGGTCGCGGCGGCGCCGATCCGGAGGGCGGCGCGCAGGCCGGCTGCGGTGCCGGCGTAGCTGGCGACGGTGCGTCGGGCGAGGGCGGTGTGCGCGCATGGGCGCACGTCAGCCATGATGTTCACGGGTCAGGACTCTTCTTCCTGATCAAGGGCCCGGCCGGTGGGTAGGATCACCGAGCCCGGGCCCGACTTAGTTGTCGGGCGGCGCCGCTACGATTCGTCGGCAGGCTCCTCGTACGGGATGAGCCGGGCGACCGGGCGGCCGTTGCGGGTCAGGATGATGTCGGCGCCCTGCTGGGCTGCGGTTACGAGATCACCGAGCCGCTTGCGGGCGTCTTCGATCCCGACCTTCCTCGTGCTCACGAGCTAAACCTTAAGCTCTCCACTGTGGTCCGTCAAGTTGACGCTTAAGGTGTCCGGGCCCGGACCGTCGGTGGCCTGCTGACCGGTACCACCCCGCCACCACCCGGGCGCGGCCGGCGGCTGGAGAGTGGCCACGCCGACCCACCCACCCTCCGTTACGGCGGCCGGGTCCGGCAACCGCACCGGACCCCGCCTGTGGACAGCGCTCGATCTGTGGATATCCGCCTGATCAAGGTCTCGGTGTGCTACCGATGATCGCGATGTGGAGCGCCTCGACCTTGACCGCGACCCGAACGCACCACGACCGCGCGTACGCACCGGCCCCAGCACTCCGGCAGGTGCCCGCTCACCCACAAGATGCGCACCGGCGCCGCGCCGACTCCGCCCGCTCGAGATCTCGCGCTTGTCGAATGGCTTGTCCATCGATCGGGGTCGGCGGGGTCGGTGCGGGCAGCCAAACAGGCCGCCACACGCCCTCGACTGGGTCACCTGCCGATGCAGCAGACCCGCGGTCTCTACGAGCACGGTGGGAAGCTGGCGTGGCAGGTAGGTTCTCGTCAGGTGAGCCGCTCTTGCGGAAGGTGGTCGTTACATGGCGGGCGTTGACGAGATCACGGGTGAGCTTCGGACACTGGTGGCCGGAGTCGAGCGGGCGCAGAGCCTGACCGCCGCCGCCGACCGTCAGGCCCAGGACATCGCCGTACGCGCCGCCGGTGCCGGCTTTACCGCCGTCGCCGCCGGCATGGCCCGAGTACGTGCCTCCATCTCCACCGTCCAGGGTGGGTCGTCCGCCCTCGCCACCAGGATCGGTGAGACCACCACGGCCACCGCGACCGTGCCCCGCGAAGCCACACCGCAGGAGACCATCGCCGCACTGGCCCCAGTCGGCGAGGGCGTCACCGCGATCCGCGAGGCCACGACCGCGACGATCAATCAAGTCGTCGATGCGCAGCGCATGGTCACCACGATCCTGCAAGGCGGGCAACCCAACCCGCTCCTTCAGGCCCTCGATGGCGTCAAACAGGTCCTCGTGCTGCTCGTGCAGCGGACAACCGCCGCGCAACAGGCCGTCGAGGCGACGATCCGTCCAGGCACGCCAGCTCGGATCAGCGGGAAACTGAGCTGGGCTGGCGGCTTCACCCCGACCAGCCCTTCCCTCAACACCGGCAACCGCTCCGGCTCCACCGCTGTCCCTGAGATCCTCTCGGCCGGTTGGAGCAGACCACTCACGGGCGTTCCCGGCGGAAGGCCGACCGGGCCCCGAACCAGGATCGACCCCGACGTCGATGACAGCACCAGACGATCGCTGGACTTGGAGAACGACTGCGCGGACACCCTGGCTGCCAGAGGCTACCGAGTCCACCAGAACCTCATTCCGGCGAGCATCAGCGACGCCTGGGCCCGTACCGGTGATGACGGCGACCCGGAGAAGAGTCCGGACTACCTCGTCGAGGGGCACGTCTTCGACTGCTACTCACCCAGCGCCCGCACGCCGGCCCGCAACATCTGGAGTCAGCTCCGAGAGAAAATCGACAGACACGCAGTCGTCAACCTGAAGGACCGGCAGGGCGATCTGACGGCCCTTCACGCCAGTTCGACCAGTGGCCCATCGACCGGCTCAACGAAGTCGTCGCGGTCACCCCGCCGGTACGATCATGCAGATCCTCCGGCGACGGTGAGAAGGGGCAACACCATGGGTGTGGAGTTCCGACTGACCCTCGCCGGCGCCCTCTCCCTGGCCGACATCGCCGCCCTCACCGCCACCAGCCCCGACGAACAACCCACGCCGGCCAACCCGCACCTGTTTAGCGCCAACCTCCACGACCAACGCGGCTACGCCATCAGCGTCTACTCCGGCACGAACGGCTACTACTGGGCCGAAGCCGACAACGACTCCCCCTGGGAATGGGAACCCACCGCCTACGTCAACATCACCTTCGACATGCGCACCGATGACCTCGTCGACAAAGGCGTCCCCCACATGACGGCGACCGTGGCCCGGGTCCTGGCCGGCGGAGACGAGGACGCGGCCCTCATCCAGGACGGCAACCACCTGCTGTTGACCCGCACCAACGGCACCGTCCGCAAGCATCGACCACGCTGGTGGAGCCACTACCACCTGGATCACCTCATCACCTGATGCGTATGCCCCGGGCCTGTCTCGCCAACGGCGCTGCCTTCAAGGAATGGTTCGGTATTGGGTGGCACGGAAGCCGGCCCCGCCCGGTCGAAGCAACCACAATGCAGGGCAGCTCCGGAAAGGAACTGCGGCCCACCACCTCGCCGTCACCTGGGGCAGCACCATGCACACGCCTCAATGAAGGCTGCTCCGGGAGGGAGCTGCGGCCGTCGTCGAGTCGCTCGGCGGAATGCTCGTCTCGTCTCAATGAAGGGCAACCCCGAGAGGAGCTGCGGGCGAGGCCACCCCGCCAGCGCGCAGGTTGCTGAAGCCCTGCCTCAATAGCCCGGAATGAGCTGCGGGCTGCGGCACGTCCCGTCGCACCCGCACGCCATCACGCCTCGATGAAGGGCAGCCCTGGGAGGAGCTGCGGTGGGTCGGAATCTTACCCGCCTTGAGCTGCGCCGGGATCGGCCTGTTGCGAAGGGTGCGCTCCCTCGGTCGATGTGACACCATCGAGACGACGGTCGGGCCGTCCTACACGGCATCCGATCTGGGTAAACACCCCCGCGAAGGGTCCACGCTCACGACCGTCACGACGGAGCCTTCGCCAAAGTGCTACAGGATCGCCGGCCCGTGCCCAGTGAGGGTACGGCTGCAGCCACGAAATCGAGCGACCGGCGTTGGTTCTCACGGGGGGCACCCAGGTCGCAGAACACGACCGAATCCTTGCTCTGGTCGATGAGATCGGCGAGCTGGGTACGAAGCCGTAGCAGCTGCGCCGGGCGGGCGTCGACGATGAACACGCTGTACTGGACACGGTCGCCGTACGATTCGAGCTTCTTGGTCACCTTCGTCCGGCGGATGTCGTACGTGACGTCGTACGCGACGAGGAACCGCCGCACGTCCTCCGTACTCATCGGATCTTGAGGCCCTGGTAGCGGGGCGGGGTGTCCCGTCGATGACGCCCAACACCAGTCGCGCCTGGATCTCCATCGCGCGCCGCCACGTCACCTGCACCCTCCGGACGCGAGAATGAGTCGGTACGCTGCCGATAACGTGATGGAGTTGTTGGTGCGGAGGCTTTCACCGAGGTGGAGTTGATGCCGCCGGGGCTGGCCGTTGGCGCGGCTGGTGCAGGGTCCTTCGATGCTCGTGTTGGAGTGGTCAGCCGGATGGTGATGGTGCTGAATCCACAGCGCTACACCTGCCGCCACTTCGTGTCCGGGTTCGACGCCGCTGTCGGCCGCCCGTCGTACATGGCGTTCCCGGGTGGAATCCCACGCGAGGTCATTCGCGGCCCGGTCGACCACCGCGATGAGTACCCGGCGACAACGGCATCCGGTGGGAGTCCAACGCCAAGCCGTGGCCGGAGCTGCCGCCCGAGATCCGCGAACTCCTCGGTCAGTAGACGACCTGCCCGACCCGGTGCCGAGCATTGCCCACGGGTGCTACGAGGGCTCGCTGGCTCACGCCCGGGTCGGGCCTCACCCCTGTCGGGGTCAGTCGACGACGGTGGCGGTGACCTCCGGGCCGGGGATCGTGCCCCGCCAGTCGGGCTCGTAGATGCGGAGCCGGCGGAACTGCTCGGCCGGTTCGGCCACCCCGTCGACGATGGTCGGGATGGTGATCGTGACGGTCTGGCCCGCCTCGATCCACACCTGGCACGCAGGCGCGTCGACGTGCTCTGGGCGCTGCTGCGCGACCATCGCTGCTTCCAACCAGTCGCCCGACTCCAGCGACCTGACCGTCTGCACTGGGCCATCCGGAGCATGACGGCTCAAGCCCACCACATCGACCCCACCAACCGTCGGTGCCGCGAGGTTAGCAACGCAGCGGGTGCCCGTCGGCGTTGGCCTTCGCGGAGCCGATGCGGATCGCCCGGTCGAAGGCGACCGCGTCGCCCGCGCATCAGCCACGGATACGGCTGTCTCCCCCTCGTGCCGTTCACGCCGGGAGGGAGGACGCAGGTTTAGCGAACGTGCATTCGATTGCCGGAGGTTATGTCGGGGCGGGCCAGCGCAAACAGACGCGATCCGGTAGGCGTCCCGCCATGTGGGAAGGCTGCAGAGCAGAAACAGCCTCTCAAAAACCGCCCTTGGACGACCACATAGCGTCGGAGTATCAGTACCTTTGTGGTCGCCAAGAGGAAGATCGTCATTGGCGTCAGCACCACCTGCGCCGGCCGCTGATACGGCACTGTGGGGGTGGCCGAAGATGGCGAAGGCCCGGCCACCGGGGATCCCTGACAAAGATCCGGTGAGCGAGCCTCCACTGCTGAACCCTCTGGAGCGTGACACATGTGGGGCATCCCTGACCAGCCATGGCTGATCCTGGCCCTGGTGGCGGCCGTGCCGCTCGTCCTGATCACGATCGCGGCGGTGGTCGTGGCGATTCTGTCGCTGGCGGCCCGCCGCCCCGCGACCCGCAGACACGCGTTGGCCGTGCTCGGTGCGCTGACCACCTTCGCTCGGGTGTTGCGGAGCGCTCGGTGACCGACGAGACCACGCCGGCCGTCGAGGCGGCTGGCACCCGCGTCACCCGGTTGAGGCGGCTGCGAGCGGCCCTCGACGGCGGAGACCGCCAGAAGCTGCTCGCCGACGGGGTCGCTGAACGACTCGACCACCTGTGGCGCACCGGCGGGAGGGACGACACGACCGCGATGGGAATCCGCCCTTCGCATATCAAAATTCGCGCGCCGTTCGTGTACGCCCGTCGGGATGACGCACGCAGTCCGGTGGTGCCGCTGCTGGTGCAGACCCAGGGCCTGCAGCTGCGCCTGCAACTTCTGCTGCTGTTCGACGCGCAGTGCCGCTACAGCCCCGGCACCCCAGTGCGGAACCCGCGCAACATCGTGCGTCGGGCCGATGACCAATACGCCGGCTGGCGAGAGCTCGTGCTCTCCGACGTACGGCCCGCGAAGTCCTACGGCGGTGACAACGCGCCGCCGCGAGTCAAGGCCGAGCTGCGGCGCCGGCAGATCATCGAAGCGCTAGCCCGACTCGAGCAGCGACACCTCGTAAAAATTCCCAGGCAGGCCAAGGGCAACCGGCGCTACGACGAGTTCCAGCTACTGTCCGAGGTCGCCAGCAGCGAGCACCCTGACTACACGGTCCCCAGCCGGGCCGCAGTGACGCTGCCCCGAGAGTTCTTCACCAACCTGTGGGTCTGGGTGCTGTCCGACGCCGAGATCGCCACATACTTGATGCTGCGCTTCGTGCGGGCCCGCCGCCCCCGCCGCCACGACGAGTCCGGGGTCTTCGTCACCTCGGGCTGGCGCGAGACGCTGTTCCGGCTGCACCGGTCCACCTGGCGCTCGGCCGACATGCTCTACCGCCTACGCCTTATCGACAAGATGCCCAGCGCCGGACGCACCTTCCGTACCGGCAAGGTCGGCGACCCGAAGATGCTAGCCGAGAACGCCCGCAAGCCGGTAGTCCGATACAAGATCAATGACGAGGCGCTTCAGGCCCACGCGCTGACCACAGCGTGGCAGGTCCTGACCGGCCCCAGCGAGCAGGACCGGGTACGCCGCGAACACGGACCGCTGGTGGAAACCATGGACCCCTTGGTGGCGTTGTCTCTCGGACTCGACGCCGGCTGAACCAGCGGTCAGGCCACGGGTGCGGCGGTCAGAAGCACCCGCCAGGTGACTTAGCTCGTCGTGCGCAGGCAGCAAGCGCCGCTCACCAGTCATCCTTGGCCATGAAGTCGTAACGACCGTGTCCCACATCGCCTGGAGGGTCTCGTCGGCCGCCCGGGTCCTCGACCTCACGGGCGGCTGCCGCCTGTGACGTCATTCTGCGACTGCCGCCGGCGGCGCTCCTGCTCCGGGTCCGCCCACCGCTCCGTTCGATAGCGGTCGGCGTCGCTCTGGGACTGCCTCACGTCGCCCGGCCTCCGACAGCGGTGGCGTGACCAGGTCACGGTCCCTCGCGCGGTCCGCGGTGCTCTGCGCGATTCGGCGGATCGCGCCCTGCCGGTGGGAGCTTGGCCCACCGAGGACGCACCTCACCCATCATCCCATCGCGGCCGATCGATGACAGTGGGTCCAGCGTCACCGGGTGCGTCTCGTGAGCGCGATCGGGCTTCGGGCAGCGCTCATGCAGCGTGCCGGTGGGCGAGCCGGTCGAAGAAGTCCTCCAGACGCCGGGTAGTGGCCAGACCCTCAACGAGGTCGACGCCACCGAAGCGGTACACCTCGTATCCTGCCAGCCGCAGCTCGCGATCCTCGGCTGCCATCTCGGCGTACCGACGCGAGTTGGCGTACCGACGCCCGTTGGGCAACACCTCGTCGTCGACGTAGTGCTGCACGCCATCGCACTCGATCACCACCCGGACCCGGTGAGGCAGCAGCATCAGAAAGTCCATCCGCTGGCGCAGGAGCGGCGCCGCGTCCGGCGGGTGGTGGCTGCGCGTGTGCGGGTCGTAGTGGAGGTAGACCTGCGGGATCAGCGCTGGGATGTCCGGACCCAGCCGCAGGTACCGCTCGGCGTAAGTGCGCAGGACCCGCCGCTCGGCGTCGTTGACACCCAGCGACTGGTCCAAGCGGCGGTACAGGCTCGACGAGACCTCTCGTACTGGCGCACCGGCCATGCCTTCCCTTTCGGCCCACCAGTCGGCCAGGGCAGCCCAGGTCAGCCCTCGCGCCGGCAGCGGCCGGTCGTACATCAGGCAGTTCTGCACGTTGCCGGTGATGCGCAGGTCGTTGTTGACCGCGTCGATGAGAACGATCTCGGGTTTGGGGCCGATCGCGGCGAAGATCAAGTTCTTCATGGTGCCGCGTACGCCGCCGCCGATGCGCTGCGAGGCGAAGACCGGGGCGCTGCTGATGTCGTCGACCTGGACCAGTTCGTAGCCGTCGTGCACGAGTACGCCGTTGAGGAATCCGATCAGCCGCGCGACCTCAGCCGGGTCGGTGCGCACGGCGGGGTGCAACATCTCCGCGAGCAACCGCAGCAACCTGTCGTCGCTGTCGGCCAAGCCGAACCGTGGGTCATCGAAGATCCACTCCTCGGGCCAGTCGTCGTTCATGACGCGGTGCTGAACGATGTCCTGGTACGCAGTGGTGTATCGGGGGTCGTGGCTGGGCAGCTCGTCCAGGTCGTAGAGCCGGGCGAGGAAGTCGGTCTCGGGAAGGGCGCCGCTCCAGAAGGCGTACGACGGGGCCAGGAACTCCCGGTAGCCGGTCGGCACGCTGCCGCGCAACCAGTCCAATCCGTCCAGGAGTCGGCGTCGGGTGACTTCGGTGATGTGTCGGTCCGCGGCGATCGGGGCCTCCGGCGTAGTGACGAAGGGAAGAGGCCGCGGGCGGCGGACCTGGGGCTGTCATACCGTCCCGACGCTTGCGCTGTCAAACTCGGACTGGGCCGCGCTGCCGCAACCCCGTCGCTGCCGGGGCCGGTTAGGTTCTGTCTTGCGGATCTTGGTGGTCGGGGACGGCGCGTCGCCAGTCGAGGGTTTCGACGAGGTTCACACTGCCCCCTGCCTGGGTCGTTTGAGCCCGAAGTTCACGAACGTCACTTGCGGCGGATCGGTTTCGCATCCGCTACCCTCCGTCCGTGCCGTCTTCCGCTCTCACCACTTGGCGATCCGACCGCTTAGCATGCGTGCAGGAGTTGATGGACGCCCACGCTGCTGTCGGTGGGCAAGGGCCAGGTAGGCGGGTCGGAACAGCTCAACTCAACTGGTCGATGGTCTTGCGGCTTGCAGGCGAGTTTCAGGGTTTTGCACGGGATCTACATGATTTAGGGGTTGACTACTTGGTGCAGTCGATTGCTCCGCCCGGCTCGCCACTTGCCAGTACCCTGCAGGTAAACTTAACCCTCAAGCGAGACCTCGATCGAGGCAACGCACAGCCAGGTTCGCTGGGCAATGACTTTCTACGCTTCGGTTTCCAAATCTGGCCGGCGCTCGCCCAGAAAAATCCGCGATCGGCGCAATGGAATAAATCCCTTGAAGCATTGAATAAAGCACGGAACGCAATTGCGCATGCGGAAGATCACAAGCTCAAGGTGCTAGCTGCGGATGGCTACCCGATGCACCTGAGGACGATCAGGACTTGGCGCAGCCACCTAAACAGCTTGGCAGGACACATGGACATGGTTGTCGCGGACTCCCTAGCGGTACTGACGGGGAAGGGTGCACCATGGTAGGAAGGAGGTCTGCCATGCCCGAGCGAACCAGACGCAGCGACCCCAACCTCGGCCCCTCGGTCGGCGAGAGAGTTCACGTCCGCTGGGGCCTTGACCTGCTCCCCGGTCTTCTAATTGAGCGCTACGACAGCAGCTCCGGTGGTCGCGCCGTAGTACGTCTCGATCCGCAGGGGCCTGGAGACGCCGAACCCCAGACAGTCACTGTTCCTATCTCGGAGGTCCATCCAGCAGAAGACGTGGAAGAACTCGATCCCCCGGGAACCTGGATCTCTCACTCCGAGTATGAGCACGAGGTCGTCCGAGCCCTCAGTCGTGTATTGCGTCGGATAAAGTGGGCGGATGTTACCAAGCTTGAGCATAGTCCCGATGCACGATATGACTACCTTGCTGATACAAGTCGGGGGCCTCTTGTAGTCGAGGTTAAATACTCGCACCGGGAGGATTTCACGGAGGCGCGTGCAGGTGAAGTGGCGCGACAATTAGCTGCACATCCTGCTGCTTTGAAGTTCTTGGTATCAAATGCGCGATTCCCTGATCGGTCTCTCCGCCGCTTAGCTCCAGGGCGCGTGATGCCCGTTACTTGGCGCTCACCCAAGGATGATATCCGTCTGGATAAGATCATTCGTGCCGCCCTGAAAGAATTTGGAAGCCTTGATGAGCGAGACGCCGTCACTAGGCGGGATCTGCCTCTAAGCGACTGAACAGGATAAGAACAAGCGTCGCACAGTCTACGACTGGTGTCCTCGCGCGGCGGGTCCGTCGTGCTGCTTCGATGTTTGAGCGGTGGCCGGCGCTCCATCAACACAGCAAAGGGGTGAGGATTCTGTATGCGTGTGGCCACGGGATACGCTCCTGCTCCAGCAGCAGGCCAACGCCGTTCTGTGCAGCGTGATGACCGACTGGTCCCACCGACCTCTCGACGCCATCTACGCCGCCGTGTTCATCGACGCCATCGTGGTCAAGGTCAGGGACGGGCAGGTCGCGAACCGTCCGTTCTACGCCGCGATCGGCGTGTCGCTCGACGGGGAGAAGGACATCCTCGGGCTGTGGGCCGGCTCGGGTGGTGAGGGCGCGAAGTTCTGGATGAGCGTGCTGACCGACCTGCGCAACCGCGGCGTCAAGGACGTGTTCTTCCTCGTCTGCTACGGCCTGAAAGGGCTGCCGGAGGTAGTCACGAACGTGTGGCCCCGGACGATCGTGCAGACCTGCGTGATCCACCTCATCCGCAACACGTTCCGGCTCACGTCGCGCAGGTACTGGAACGAGTTGAAGCGGGACATCAAGCCGATCTACACCGCGGTCAACGCCGACGCCGCCAGAGCGGCCTTCGACGACCTGGCCGACACGTGGGGCGGGCGGTATCCGGCGGTGATCCGGCTGTGGGACAACGCCTGGGCGGAGTTCGTTCCGTTCCTCGACTACAACCTGGAGATCCGCAAGGTGATCTGCTCCACCAACGCCATCGAGTCCCTCAACGCCCGCTACCGGCGGGCGGTCAAGGCCCGCGGCCACTTCCCCATCGAGCAGGCCGCGTTGAAATGTCTGTACCTCGTGACTCGGTCCCTGGACCCCACCGGCACAGGCAGGACCCGATGGACGATGCGCTGGAAACCCGCGTTGAACGCCTTCGCCATCACTTTCAGCGACCGCTTCCCGACCGCTGAATCCTACTAACCAAGATCGCCGGAAACACCGTTGGCGAGACAGGCCCTGACCAAGACCTGGGTCGACGCCGGCTTCACAAACCGCGTCGTCGAACACGACGCCACCCTCGGCGTCGACGTCGAGACCTTCACCAAAGACCGCAGGTCAACATGAGGACCAGCTTTTGACGCTCCTGGCCCGTTCAGCCCACTTCGTTGTCGATAAGCCCAAATCTCCCTCGGTCTGGATTTCTGGTGAACTCCTCCACAATGAACGGCGTGACGATCGGCGGCGGGGTGTTGTCCACGATGATGATCTGGGCACCACGCCCTTCGCCCTCTAGCCAGTTGATGATGTGACCGTAGAGCCGCTCCACCAGCGTGACGTCAGCAAACTCCTTGTCATCGTCCTTGGCGCTGCCGCCGAGGTTCTTTTGCGGGCTGTCGATCAGTAGGAACCCCGGATGATTGCCGCCCTGTTCGTAAGCGACTTCGAAGATCGCCAGGATCCATGCAAGGGTCTGCAGTACCTGTCCGCCACTGGAAGCGGATGTATATGGCCGGTCCCGGACAGACGGGACAAACCTTCCGTCGACGCTGCCCGTGTTGTCGTGCTTGGGGTAGCCCACGTCAGAAAGGATCTGGCGGAACCGGGCTCCTAACGCGGCGATCATTGCGCTTCGGTCGGGCCGGGTTTTCTGCCCCCGGGCCTCCGCGCGTAGGTCGGCGAGTTCGCCTGCCATTCGCGTGATGCGTCGACGGCGGACTTCGATGCCGCGCCACTGCTTCATCGAGGAGTTGGCGCGGTCTCGGCGGACGATGGCGTCTTGACGTCTTGCCAGGAGTTCTTCCCGGGCGACTGTGAAGGGGGCGACGGTGCCTGATGCTGCCCGGTCGACCTGGGCGGCCAGGCTCGCCTCGTTTTCGTCAGCGCGCTCGCTGGACTCGCGGAGTGCGGGGAGACTGTCGTTTAGCTCGGCCCAGTATTCGTTGAGTTCTTTCAGCCGGCGGCGGGTGCTGGCGAGTTCGGCGGTGACGGCGGCCCTTGCGTTAGCGTCCTCTCTGCTCGCGTGCCCATTGTCTTCAGCGGAAGCATCGGCGGTGGCGGGCTTGTGGTCGGAGGGGGATGAGGTGCCCTGTTGCCTGAATCCGGCGACGGCTGTCTCGCGGGAGGCGGCGGCAACACCGAGTGTCAGGGACGTGACGGGGCCGGCAAGGGGTTGGGCGCACAGGCTGCACGTGGAGCCGCGTACAGTGGGCGGTGCCGGTAGTTTGCCGAGGCAGGCTGGGCATACCTGCACCGATAGCTGATCGAAGATCGACTCTGCTTGTTTGAGGAGTGTCAGCTTGCGGATGTCGTCGTTGTACTGGGCCCGGAGACTGGCGTAACGACTGACGAGGGCTTCGCGGTCACGGACCAGCTGGCGAGCGCGGATTGCCTCGCGGGCGGCCTGCTGATGACGACGCCGCAATTCGACGGCCATGTCGGCGGCAGCGCTCTCGGAGGCGTCGAGTCGCCGTAGAGCGTCCCGTACCGCCGCCATTTCTCCCTCGGCGTCGTCAAGGACGCCTTGTAGCTGCTCCTGTGACACCGCGCCCTGCTCGCGTACGAACCCTTCAAGTGCGGCAAGATCACGCCGGGCATTCGTGAGGTCGTCGTTAAGCTTCTTTATCCTTCCGGCAAGGTCCGCGCCATCTGCCTGGTGAACATTAAATACGGCATCCACCACTTGTTGGAGCTTGCGGTTCTTGGCGTGATTGCCTTCGAATAGCAGCTGAGAGCTACCGACGCGCTCGTTCAGTACCATGCAGAGCCACATAAGGTCACGGAAGCTCAGGGTCTGCGTGTCGGTCTCCGACTTGGCGGGCGCTTCAGGGAGCTGGACATCCTGCAGGTCAACAGTCGTCAGCAACATCCGCGACAAACTGGCCGCGTCGGAGGTGGGCTCGATGGGGTGAGGCTGGGGAACCGTCTCGCCAGCCCGGTCCAGCGGCTGGTCGAACAGCAATGCGAACTTCGACTCGATGCCGCGTTCAATCGTGGCCACCCCGCCGGGCAGCACCACCTCCAACAGTGCCGCGCGCACCTGACGCACGATTTCCTCGTGGTCCGGGTAGTACGACCCGCCCAGGGCATAGGCGATGAACTGCAGCACGCTGGTCTTGCCGGTGTTGGTCCGCCCCGCAATGACGCTGAGCGGCCTAAAGCTGCCGTCCGGGAACCGGAAGTCCACGTCATAGGGCCGAGTTACCCCCGCGAGGCGCAGCCGCTGGAGCCTGATGCCTCGCCTGGTTGGGGGGGCTTCCGGCCGGTCGGCGATTGGGTCAGACATCAGGGGTCTCCTCATTGACACGATCAGCTGTCCCGCCCTGAACGTGGGTGGCCTCCGACCTGTCCTCCTGGTCCTCGGCGTCGGTGGCGCCGTAGAGATCGAGAATCAACTGGGGCTCACGGAGCCACTGGCCTGCCTGTCTTGCTAGCGCCGCGTCGCTGCCGAAGCGGGCCAAGCGTTGGACGACCAGCCGAACGCTGGTCATGTACTGCTCCGCGTACAGTGCTGTGAATTGGTGGGCAGTGTCTAGACCACGAGCAGTGAGGGTCCACCCGCCAGCGCGCAGCGTCGCCAGATCGTAGGCGGCGAGCAGCGCCAGGTCGTGCTGGAGCCGGCGGCGCCGGTTCACGAATCGATGCCCGGTCGCGGCGTAGGAAAGTTGCCGTTCGTCGAACCCAGCGAGGTGCAGTTGCGCGCGGGCTTTTTTCTCGTCACGTCCGATCACGAGGAACGGGTTGGCGGAGAAGAAGTCGTAGTAACCGAGGCGTTCCAGTCCGAGCCCTTGGGTGTCCGGTCCGGCGACAACCCGCATGAGTAGCAGGAGTTGCGTGATCCGGAACAGCACGTGGTCCTCTGGCAGCACCGGCAAGGGGGCGACGTCTGCCGCTGGGCGGCGACTCGGCGCGCTCATGATCCCACCGCTACCGTTGTCGCTTCAGGGTGAGCCACGTGGGACGGGCTGGTGTGCGCTGCCGCGACCTCACGCCAACCTTTCACCCATCCGGCTCGTCTGGTCTCCACAACTCGGTGCATCATCCCGGCGCTATGCACCGCACGCACTGGCAGCTTCCCAGGAGCCGGCAGCCGCCGCACTTCGTCCATCACGATGCGGAACAGCTCGCGGGCCTGGGCTTCCTCGTCGCGATCGGCGCTGGCAGCGGCGGATGCGGCATGCCGTTCCCAGAGCTCCCAGACGCTGTAGTCCAGTTCGAGCAACGCGTTTCGTTCCTCCGGCACCCCACGGTTCGCCACGTCGCGGGCGAGGACTTCGGCGTTGAAGAAGGCGACTTTCTGGGAGTTGATCTCACGCAGGCCAGTGGCAACCAACTGGGCGACGAACAGCGCCCCTTGGTAGTCCTCATCAGCGGGCAGCGGAACCACAGCATGGCTGGAGGTACCACCCGGGAGTGCACGCTCCCGGGACGGACCGTAGAACTCGTGGAGTACATGCTCGGCGTCCGGCGACATGAGCAGACCACGAAGCCTGGGGGGATCCCACAGGTCGATGACGACTCCCGGGTATGCCCTCTCCCACACCTTGACGCGTCCGTCCCACCACTTGCGCTCGGGACCGTCCAGCTCTCGCGGCACGCAAAGGGTCCACGATTCCACTACGTAGCCGTGCTTACGGGCGTGGTACATCGCAGATCTCAACGACTCACGCACCTGGGCCCGCTGCGACTTGCCCAGCCCATCAACGAAGTACTTGGACTGCCAGATATTTACCTTATCGACCAGGCTTCCCACAAAGGTGTCGATGCCCCAGTCGCCCGGGTTCGCGCGGACCTCGGTCGCCCCCGGATACTGCACCTGGATCAGGGCCGTCAGCATGCGATGGAAGTCGACGCGCGCCGCGTCGAGGCTACCGAGGCGGAAGCGGTGCTCCTCGAAGTCGACCCGGGACGCGAGTGTCACCGGCCCCCCTTCGACAGCCGCGGCGCCTCTGCCAGCTAGATGACCAAGGTAGTCGGACGCAGGCCGGGCAGGACACCCTCAGCATGTCGTTTATATGACTGATCGAGCTCGTGGAGCCCCGACCAGCCATCGTGCTGGTGGTTTTCGGGGACCATTCGATACTAAGAACTCCTAACGTTGGAGTTGGCGCCAGCAGATGAGGGCGCAGGCGAGGCTGAGG